>DASTFY010000300.1:0-8479 GCA_035719525.1 Acidimicrobiales bacterium | reverse complement strand
GGCCTGGATCACGGTGGGAACACCGTGAACACGGCCGAGGAGCGGGCGACAGCCGACGGCGGGACGGAGCTCGTGCTCGTGGCCGAGCCCCGGTTCTACAAGCTGCCGCACCTGCCCCGGCTGATGCACACGGTGGCGAGCCCCGCGCTGACGTACCTGCTGCTGACGATCGGGCTGTCGCTGCTGATCTTCGAGTTCTTCACCGCCGGCGTGGGCGTGGCCGGGATCGTCGGCGCCGCGTGTGTGGTGCTGGCCTTCTACGGGCTGGGGGTGCTCCCCGTCAGCGGGTGGGCCCTGGCCGCAATGCTCGTCGCCTTCTTCGGTCTCGCCATCGATGTGCAGACCGGGGTTCCTCGGGCGTGGACGGCCATCGGCCTGGTTCTGTACGCGGTGGCGTCGCTGTTCCTGTTCCAAGACGGGCTGCGACCGTCGTGGATCACCCTGCTGGCCGGCATCGGCGGCGTGGCGCTCGCATTCGTGGTCGGTATGCCGTCGATGGTGCGAGCCCGCTTCGCCACGCCGACCATCGGGCGGGAGTGGATGATCGGCGAGTTGGGGGAGACGGAGATCGCCATCGACCCGGTGGGTGTGGCCCGGGTGCGGGGCGCGCAGTGGCGTGCCCGCACCAACCGCGCCACGCCGCTGGCCAAGGGCGCCCGCCTGCGGGTGGTCGCCATCGACGGCTACACGCTGGAGGTCGAACCAGAAGAGGGCGGCGCGAGGGACCACCGTGAGCGGCGCGGCGCCGAAGGGCGGGAACGCTGACCGATCCGAACCTCGTGGTCCCGCCACGCCTCGCGCTTCGCTCGCCACGCGGAGGGTTGGTGGACGGAAACAGTCGTCCAACCGGCGCTGGCTGGCGCGATCCGTCGTTGTCAATCTGTCAATGGGCACGTACGCTGCGCTTCGCTGTGAGGGGGTGTCACGGTGATACAACACCGGCTGGCGAACCGACGGACCGGGGATCCATGGCAGGAGAAGGCCGCCTGCCGCGGGCCACAGTCCGTGGTCTTCTTCCCCCCGCACCATGCCGAACGCAAGGATGAACGGCTGTCCCGCGAACGCCGTGCGAAGGCGATCTGCCGTAGCTGCCCGGTGCTCGAGCCTTGCCTCGATTACGCCTTGACGATCCAGGAGCCGCACGGGATCTGGGGCGGGTTGAACGAGGTCGAGCGGCGGAACCGGCTCGAGGACGCGTCCGCCACCGCGTGACCGGCGGAGCGGCAGCGCCCGTCCCGGCGCCCGAGGATCCCTTCGTCGAGCCCGCGGATGACGTCGGGCCGGCGCTGACCAGCGGTCCGGTCGTCTGGAAGCGCACCTGGGTGCAGGACCGCCCCGCACAGTACGGGGTGATCGGCGAGGGCCTGCCGGTGGTGTTCGCCCACGGTTGGGCCCTGGGGCAGCACACCTACAAGGCGGTGCTCCACCGGCTGGCCGCCCAGGGGTGTCATGTGTATGCGCCGGCGTTGCCCGGTTTCGGCGGCACTCCGGGCCTGCCCCGCGACGCCTTCAGCCTGGCCGGATACGCCTCGTGGCTGGAGGAGTTCGTTCGGGCGGTCGGGGTCGAGGAGCAGACGGTCATCGTCGGCCACTCCTTCGGCGGCGGCGTGGCCATCAGGGCCGCGCACGACTTTCCGGACCTGGCGTGCTCGCTGGTGCTGGTGAACTCCATCGGCGGGTCCTCATGGAAGCGCGGGAAGGTGTTGACGTCGATCGCCGAGCGTCCGCTGTGGGACTGGGGGCTGCACTTCCCCTCGGACGTGTGGCCGATCCGCCAGGCCACCCGGGTTCTGCCCGTCATCTTGGAGGACGCCCTGCCCAACCTGGTCCGCAGCCCTGGATCGGTGGTGCGGGTGGCCAACATGGCGCGGCGAGCCGATCTCCGTCCCGAGCTCGAGGAGCTCAAGCGACGGGGTCTGCCGGTGACCGTCATCTGGGCCAGTCGGGACGGCATCATCCCCAAGGAGTCCTTCGAGGCCATGTGCACCGCCGTCGGCACCACCGGCACGGTGGTGGAGGGCAGCCACTCCTGGCTGCTGGCCGACCCGGGCCACTTCGTCGAGGTGATCACCAACGACCTCCAGGTGGCTCAGCGGGCTCGCCAGATGGAGGCCGAGTCGACGCCGGCCGATGGCGGAACCGGTCCCTTGCGCCGCCTCCTCGGCCGCTCCCGCCGCCCCCGGGTCCGCGAGCTCGAGACCCTCGACCCTCCCGGCCCCGGCTGAGCCAGGAGTCGAAGGCGGGCGGTCAGGCTTCGACGGTGGGGAGGCGGGGGCCGGCGACACGGAGGTCGCCGCGGCGGCGGGTCACACCTCGGACGTCGAGCTCGTTGACCAACGGCAGCGCGTGCTTGCGGGTGATGCCCACCGCGTCCCGCAGCTCGGCCACTGTGAATCCCTCCGGAGCGCGGGCCAGGAGCTCGGCGGCGGCCCGGGACGCAGCCTCGATGGCGCTGGCGGCGAAGTACACGCCGTCTCGCTCCACCACCAGGCCCCGCCGCACCAGCTCTCGCAGTTCGGCCCGGTCGATGCCGGCGGGTGGAGGGGGCGCCATGCCCGCCGCCTCGAGGTCCGCCAGATAAGGGTGGTCGGCCAGCGGGTCTCGGACGCCGCCCACCCGGGCGCGCCCGCCGGTCGTCTCGACTCCCGGTACGCGCCCGAGAACGGCGCGTTCCCGGTCGTCCAGCGTGGCCACGTCCAGGCCCAGCGGGCCCGCATCGACGACGCGCGCCGTCAGTCGCTCGATCATCGCCTCGATCTGTCCAGGTGCCGCCACCCACGGCCCCACGGTCGGCGGGCGGCTCTGCCCCGTGAGTGCCTCCAGCTCGTCGGCCAGAACCCACCCGCGCTCGGCCACGACACGGTCGGCGACGTCAACGGCGGCGAGGTCGGCTCGCACCTTGGACGCCGGGCGTACCGGCGCGACGTCGAGGATCTGGCCGCCGCCGACGGTCTCGTTGCGGCCCAGCTCCCGCAGGACGTAGTGATCGCCCGGCAGCAACGGGACCGCCTGGGCCAGGTGGAGGCGCACGAGGCCGGCGGTCCCGGGCGCAATGGCTGACCCGGCCAGCACCCGCACCTTCACCGGGTGCTCGCCGGACCCGACGTACGCAGCGTAGGCACCACGTCGGGTGACGTCGTGATCGACGGAGCCGAGCACGGCCAGGGTGGCGTCGCACCGGCTGGTCGGTCGCCACCGACCGGGCTCCACCACGGCGTCGCCCCGTGCCACCTCGCCTCGCTCGACGCCGACGAGGTTGAGAGCGACCCGGTGGCCGGGACCGATGCGATCGACACCGTGGTTCAGGGTCTGGATGGCGCGGATGCGTGCCGCTCGTTGCGCCGGGCCGACCACGACCTGGTCCCCCGCGGACAGGCCGCCACCCGTGAGCGTGCCGGTGACGACCGTTCCGCTGCCCTTGGCGGCGAACACCCGGTCCACCCAGAGCCGTGGGCGGATCCGGTCGGGCGCGCCCGGGGTACGCACGACCAGGTCGTCCAGCGCGCGCCTCAGGAGATCGAGCCCCTCGCCGGTCGTGCTGCTCACGGGCACCACCGGCGCGCCGTCGAGGAACGTGGCCGAGACGTGGTCGTGCACGTCGAGGGTGGCCAGCTCCAACCACTCGGCGTCCACGGCGTCTGCCTTGGTGAGCGCGATCACACCGTGCCCGATGCCGAGCAGCTCGAGGATGCGGAGGTGCTCCTCGCTCTGGGGTTTCCAGCCTTCGGTGGCGGCGACCACGAACAGGCAGGCGTCGACGGCGCCCACGCCGGCCAGCATGTTGCGAAGGAAACGAATGTGGCCGGGAACGTCGACGAAGCTGATGCCAGCGCCAGAAGGAAGCACGGTGTGAGCGAAGCCGAGATCGATCGTGAGCCCGCGGCGCTTCTCCTCCTCGAAGCGATCCGGGTCGGTGCCCGTCAGGGCCAGCACCAGGGAGGATTTGCCGTGATCGACGTGGCCGGCGGTCGCCACCACCCTCATGGCGCCGGCAGCGACGCCAGTGCCGCGACGAGCCGGACGTCGTCGGCTGGGTCCACGGTGCGCAGGTCCAGGAAGGTGCAGCGATCACGGACCCTGGCGATGATCGGAGGGTCGCCGTGGCGCAGCTCCGCCGAGCGGTCGCCATCCACGACGACTCCGTAGGACGGGATGGTCGTGCCAGGGAGTGAACCGGCGCCGGGAAGCGATGCCATTGGTGCCGCCGTCCCGCCCCCGCGCTGCGCGACGTCCTCCGCCCGCCGCCGAAGGTCGCTGACACGGAGGCCAGCCATCCGCCAGAACGGCACCACCTCGCCGGCATCGCGCCGCAGATACGCCAGCAGGACATCCTGCAAGGCGCTGAGCACGAGACCACCGGGGCGGAGCGCACGGGCCAGCGGATGGGACGCGCAGGTCGCCACCAGGTCCGCGCGTCCGGCGATGACGCCGGCCTGGGGCCCGCCGAGAAGCTTGTCGCCGCTGAACGTGACGACCGCGGCACCGGCGGCCAGGGTCTGGCGGGCGGCTGGCTCTCCGACCAGCCAGGCCGGCGGGCCGGCAGGCAGCCACGGGCAGCCGGCGTCCAGCAGGCCAGAGCCGATGTCGGCGACGACGAGCAGGCCGTCCTGGCCGGCCGCCAGCCCCGCCAAGGCCGCGACCGATGTGTCCTCGACGAAGCCCTCCACGCGGTAGTTGGACGGATGGATCTTGAGGATCAGCGCGACGTCCGCACCCGGCCGGGTGAGCGCGCGGTCGTAGTCGGCGAGGCGCGTCCGGTTGGTCGTGCCCACATCGACCAGGCGGGCGCCCGACTGTTCCATCACCTCCGGCACCCGGAAGCCACCGCCGATCTCCACGCTCTCCCCCCGGCTGACCAGTACCTCGCGGCCTCGTGCCAATGCCGCGAGCACGAGGAGCACGGCCGACGCGTTGTTGTTCACGACCAGGGCGCGCTCGGCTCCGCAGAGGCGCGCCAGGAGCCGCCCGCAATGCGCTTGGCGCGACCCCCGCTCACCGGTGTCCAGACCGAGCTCAAGGTTCCAGGCCGACGGGGGACGGGTGACGCCGAGCGGCGCGCGGCCCAGGTTGGTGTGGAGCAGGACGCCGGTGGCGTTGATCACGGGCTGCAGCAGTGCACGCGAGAGGGCGACCGCCCGCTCACGGGCCGAGCCGGGGTCGCCGGCGGCGATCGCCTCCCGGGCGATGTCCACCAGCAACGGGTGAGGCAGCCCGGCATCCTCCAGCGAGCGAGCCAGAGCATCGACCGATGGTGGTCGAGCGGCTTGGACCGCGCCCGAGACCGCCTCGTGATCGCTCACCGGCTGGACGCTACCGCCGGGTTCCGGGTCCTGGCCCCGCCGGTACGCTCTCGGGGTGGCCTACGTCGTGGTGCTGCTCCTGGTCGTCCCGGTCGTCGAGCTGTACCTCTTCATCCAAGTGGCGGACTCCATCGGCTTTCTGAACGCCCTCGGGATCGTCCTGTTGATCTCGCTCGTGGGCGTATGGCTGGTCAAGCGGGAAGGCGTGAAGGTCTGGGCCCGGTTCAACGAGGAGCTGGTGGCCCAGCGCACGCCCTCCAAGCAGGTGGCCGACGGCGTGTGCCTACTGCTGGCTGGCTCGCTGCTGGTGGTACCGGGCTTCCTGACCGACGCCCTCGGCCTGCTCCTTCTCCTGCCCCCCGTGCGAGCAGTCGCCGGCCGCGCGATCGTCCGGCGGTATGCCGGCCGGACCAACGTGCGGATCATCCGAGCGAAGTACGGGTCACCGGACGGCCCGATCATCGACACCGGCGAACGCCCACCGCCTGCGAACCCTGGCGAGCTGACCGGCCCGTGACCGGCACCACCCGCTCGGGCCCGGACAGCCCGGTGCCCGCAGAGGGCTTCGACCCGCGCTCGGTGCCCGTTCGCGACGCCGCCACCGTGATGGTGGTCCGGGACGGTGCGGAAGGGCTCGAGGTCTTCATGCTCCGGCGCACGCTCGCCGCAGTGTTCGCGGGGGGCATGTTCGTGTTCCCCGGTGGTGCGGTCGACGACGCCGACCGGTCGCCGGACGTGGAGTCGTGGTGCGACGGCCTGGACGATCGGCACGCCAGCCGCCTACTCGCAGTGGGCGAGGGCGGTCTGGGCTTCTGGATCGCGGCCATCCGGGAGTGCTTCGAGGAGGCCGGCGTGCTGCTGGCGCGCGGGAGCGACGGCGATGTCGTCCGCTTCGACGATCCGACTGTCGAACGGCGTTTCCTGGCTTACCGCGACGCCCTCCACCATGGGACGCTGCGCTTGGTGGAGTTGTGCGCCACCGAGGGGCTTCGCCTCACGACAGACGACATCCACTACGTGAGCCACTGGATCACCCCGATCGGTGAGCCTCGCCGGTTCGACACTCGCTTCTTCGTGGCCCGAGCGCCGGAGGCGCAACAGCCGCTCCACGACGATCACGAGACCATCGCCAGCCTGTGGGTTCGCCCGGCCGACGCACTCGACCGTCACCAACGGGGCGATCTGGCGATGATCGCTCCCACCCGCAACAATCTCGAGCTGTTGGTGCCCCACGCCACAGCTGAGGACGCCCTGGGGGCCCTGGCCGAGATCGGGCCACCACCCACTATCCAGCCGAAGCTGCGACTCGACGAGCACGGTCAGCTCGAGGTCGTGATGCCCAGCGACCCGGACTTCGCCGACCTGCCAGACCTGGCGTAAGTCTTCGTCGCCGCCACTTCTGCGTTCATGACCGGTCTGAGCGCGATTGACGCGGCGGGATCGGCCATGAACGAGCTGCGCCGGTCAAGCCGGTCGCATCGGGACGGGCTCCTTCGTCGCCGCTGCGGCCGCTTCGGCGTTCATGGCCGGTCTGAGCGCGATAGACGCGGCCGGATCGGCCATGAACGAGAGCTGGAGGGGTTGGCCGGGTGCCTTCGAACGCACCGGATTCGGCGGGGACGGGCCGGTTAGTGCGCGGGGGCGGGGCCGAGGGCGGCTTCGACCGCGTCGAGCAGACGGGCCGAGCAACCGGCCATGGCCACCGGAGGGACCGTCTCGGTGACGATGGTGCGGGCGATGGCTCGGAACGCGTCTGCGGCCGGCCCTGTCCCGGCCAGGGCCACCGGTTCGCCGGCGTCACCACCGGCGGCGACGGCAGGTTCGATCGGCACCTGGCCCAACAGCTCGGCGCCGACCTCCTCGGCCAGCGCCCGGCCACCACCTGATCCGAACAGCGCGTACTCCGTGCCGTGGTCGCAGGTGAAGGCGCTCATGTTCTCGATGACTCCGGCGACGCGCAGGAACGATCGCCGGGCCATGTCGGCGGCCCGGATCGCGACCTTCTGGGCACTCACCGCAGGAGTGGTGACGATGATGAGATCGGTGCGTGGGAGCAGGCGGGCCAGCCCCATCTGGACGTCGCCGGTGCCCGGCGGCATGTCGATGAGCAGGTAGTCCAGCGGCCCCCAGTGCACGTCGCGGAGGAACTGCTCGACCGCCTTGGTCAGCATGAGACCGCGCCACATGAGGGCGGTTCCCTCGTCCTCCACCAGGAGCCCGGTCGAGACGACCTTCAGCAGTCCTGAACCGACGGCTCGCTCGTGCGGGATGATGAGCGGTCGGTCGCTGCCGTCCACGACCTGGGCCTCCAGCCGGTCCTCCAGGCCGAGCATTCGCGGGACCGAGAACCCCCAGATGTCGGCGTCGAGCACGCCCACGGTGTAACCGGAGGCCGCGATCGCCGCGGCGAGGTTGACGGTGACCGAGCTCTTGCCCACGCCCCCCTTACCCGAGGCGATGGCCAGCACGCGAGCCGTGGAGGGGACCTCGGTGTCCGGGGCGTTCTCCCGCGCCGCCCACCGAGCCTTGAGCATCACGTCCGACCGCTCCTCGGCGGTCATCTCGCCCCAGTTGATCGTCACGGAACGGACGCCGGGATGGGCGGCGATGCGGGTCTCGACGTCCTTCTTGATCTGGGCCCGCAACGGGCAGCCGGCGATGGTCAACTTCACGCCGATGGTCACGTTGCCCACGGACGAGATGGTCACGTCCGTCGTCATCCCCAGATCGACGATGTTGCCGCCCAACTCCGGGTCGATCACGCCGCGCAGCAGGCCGGTGACCTCCTCGAACGTCGGCGGTGTGATGTTGGTGCCGGCCACGCCCGCATTTTACCGGTCGCGGCCGTGTAATCTCGTGGAGTGGAGTCCGATGCCGCCGGTTCGTCCGCCATACCCGGTCTCGATCTACTGAAGGCCCTCGGCGACAACACCCGCTACGCCATCTACCTGGAGCTGGCCCGGTCGCCCAAGCCGCTGGCCACGGCTGACGTCGCCGACTCGCTCGGCCTGCACCCCAACACCGTCCGACCTCACCTCGAGCGCATGCGGGAGGTCGGCCTGCTGGAGGTTTCGGCCGAGGTCCGCACCGCGGTCGGCCGACCGCAAAACCTCTACGCCCTGAGCAACGACGCGCCCTCGCTCGGCCTGGAGCCTCCGACGTTCCCGATGCTCGCCCGC
>DASTFY010000299.1:0-5848 GCA_035719525.1 Acidimicrobiales bacterium | reverse complement strand
GCCCGATCGCGCAGCAGATGCTCAATGCCGCCCTCGCCCTCCCGGAGGGCGCATGAGCCGCCCCACCCCGTCCGTGACCCGGCGACGCGTCCACCCCTCACTAACCTGCACTCGCTATGTCGCTGGGTGACACTCCGGTCTTCAACGACCGCTACGAGATCCAACAGCGCCTGGGGCGAGGCGGCATGGCCGACGTCTACCTGGCGCGGGATCGGCTGTTGGAGCGCCGGGTGGCCGTCAAGGTGCTGTTCCCCGAGTTCGCCACGGATCCCAGCTTCGTGGCCCGTTTCCGCCGGGAAGCCCAAGCCGCGGCGAACCTCACCCACCCCAACATCGTGGCCGTGTACGACTGGGGCCAGCAGGGTGGCACCTACTTCATCGTGATGGAGTACGTCAACGGCCAGACCCTGGCCGACGTGCTGCGGGTCGAGGGCAAGATCTCCGCAACCCGCGCCGCGACGTTGTCCTCGGAGGTGGCAGCGGCGCTCGGCTTCGCCCATCGCAATGGTGTCGTGCACCGCGACGTCAAGCCCGGCAACATCCTCGTGACCGACGCCGGCGATGTGAAGGTGGCCGACTTCGGCATCGCGCGCGTCGCCAATGCCGGCACCGATGCCGGGCTCACCCAGGCTGGTTCGGTCATGGGCACGGCGGCCTACTTCTCGCCCGAGCAGGCGCAGGGCGCCTCGCCGGATCCCCGGAGCGACCTCTACTCGCTCGGCATCGTGATGTACGAGATGGTCGGCGGCCGGCCGCCCTTCACCGGCGACAACCCGGTCTCCATCGCCTACAAGCAGGTCCACGAGGCGCCGCCCCGGCTGCGCGATCTGTCCCCCGACGTGCCGGTGGCCTACGAGGCGATCGTGGCCAAACTGCTGGCCAAGGACCCGGCGGCGCGGTACGCCAACGCCGACGATCTGCGCCTCGACCTCACCCGTTTCCGCGACGGTCAACGGCCCGAGGCACTCGTCCAGGCGGCAGCCGCGGCGGGGGCGGTCGCGGCGGCCGGCGCTGGAGCGGCCGCGGCGGCGACCACCGCCACCCCGCAGGTCCCGCCGGCGTACGGCCAGCCCACCACCGTCGTGGCCGCGTCCCCCGGTACCCAGGTCCTGCCGCAGCAACCACCCGCCGGTCGGACGGCGGTGCCCCCTCTCCCGCCGTACGACGAGCAGCGGCGAACCGGATGGCTCTGGGCCGGCATCGTCCTCGCCCTGCTGGTCCTCGGCGTCGGCGGCTTCCTCCTCTTCCAAGCCCTCAGGGACGACGGCGGACCGAACACACCGACGACCATCGTGATGCCGGATCTGGTCAACAAGACCCTTGACGAGGCGACGACGGAGCTCACCGACCTCGGGTTCGTCGGCCAGATCACCCAGACCCCCGAGGCCAACGACGCGGTGGCGGAGAACGTCGTCTTCGCGCAGGATCCCGCCGCGCTGACCGAGGTCGCCACCGACGGCGCCATCACCCTGACCTACAACCCGCCCCGGGCCGCGTTCGAGCTCGGGAACTTCGTCGGGGCGCAGATCGCGGACGTGACGGCCGCGCTGACCGAGAACAACGTGCCCTTCGAGATCACCGAGGTCGAGTCGGACCGTCCGGCCGGGGAGGTGCTGGCCCAGGAGCCTGCTCCTGGCCTCGTGCCCGGGAACACCGTGGTCAAGCTCACGGTCTCCACGGGGCTGCCCAAGGTCGTCATCCCCAACGTCGTCAACCTCGGCTCGGTGGCCGCTGCCAATCAGCTCGGCGGGCTGGGTCTGGTGACGACCGAGCAGAACGAGGCCAGCGACACGGTGACGGCCGGCAACGTGATCCGCACCGAGCCGCCGGCGGGCACCGAGGTCGACCAGGGCACGACCGTCCTACTGGTGCTGTCGAGCGGGGCCACCCCGGTCGAGGTGCCCAACGTCGTCGGCAAGACCGAGTCGGCCGCTCGGGACGACCTGCAGAACGCCAACCTGCGCTCGAACGTCGTCAACGTCGACGTCCCCTTCGGGTCGCCCCAGGCCAACGTCGTGATCGACCAGACACCGGCCGCCGGGGAGCCCGCTGCTCCCGGCTCGACGGTCACCATCCGCATCGGTCGCCCCGGACCACCGCCCACGTCGGCGACCACCCCGGCCACCACCACCACCGCCCCGTAGCACCTCCCCGCGCCTGTCAGGCGCGTTGTGGTCAGGGGGTGCGGGAAGCGCCGAGGAAGTTGGCCAGCAGGTCGTGGCCGCCGACGGTGAGGATGGACTCCGGGTGGAACTGGACGCCTTCGAGGGGTAGGTCCCGATGGCGCAGGCCCATGATCGTGCCGTCGGCCGTCTCGGCCGTGACGACGAGGCAGTCCGGCAGGTCGTCGCGTTCGACGACCAGCGAGTGGTAGCGAGTGGCCTCCAGCGGCGCCGGCAGGCCGGCGAACACCCCCAGGCCGTCGTGCTCAATCCAGGAGGTCTTGCCGTGCATCAGCTCCGCAGCGGTGACGATCCGGCCGCCGTAGACCTGGCCGATGGCCTGGTGCCCGAGACAGACGCCCAGCACCGGCACACCCCGAGCGGCGGCCTCGGGGATCAGGTCGCACATGATCCCGGCGTGCTCCGGTCGGCCGGGGCCGGGCGAGAGCAGGATGGCATCGGCACCGAGCTCGATGGCCTGCTCGACGGTGAGCGCGTCATTGCGGTGGACGATCGGGTCGGCCCCCAACTCGCCGAGGTACTGCACGAGGTTGAAGACGAACGAGTCGTAGTTGTCGATCACCAGCACCCGCGGGGCCACCGGCCCAGCCTGCCCGGATCGCCCGCCGCCTGTCGAGCGGGATGCCCAGACTCCTAGACTGCCCGGCCGTGGCTCCTCCGAAGAAGAAGGGCGGGCGGGTGACGCCGAAGGCGGGCACGGCCGACTCCCGCAAGCTCCCGACGGCCGGCACGCCTACCGTGGCCAAATCGCGGGCGGCCGACGGCACCGTCACGCCGTCATCCCGCTACACGCCTCCCGTCCCGGCCAAGCTCAAAGGCCCGAGCCCCATGTGGGTGCCGGTGCTGCTGTTCGGCCTGCTCATCCTGGGGGCGCTGCTCATCATGTTGAACTACATGCAGCTCCTGCCGGGGTCGCCCCGCAACCTCTACCTGCTCCTCGGCCTCGGGAGCATCCTGGGCGGCATCATGGTCGCCACGCAGTACCGGTAGGCGGCCGGCGAGTTACATCGATGTGACTTCCCACAGGGTTGTCCACAGTGTGTGGACAACCCTGCCTCACTCGCGCGGGGCGACGAGGTCCATGTCCTCCTGGCAGTGGCGCGGTGGCTCCGGGTCCTCGTCGGCGGCCCTGGTCAGGCGGATCTCCATGCCACAGGTGCTGCACCGGTAGCGCAGGTCGACCTTGCGCAGCTCCCCCGGTGGCGGAGGCGGCGGCAGGGGGGTGGTCAGGCTCCGCAGCAGCCCGATCCCCACCTTCCAGACCACGAAGCCGACCAACAGCGCGCCCAGTAGCCAGATGACGGTCGACAGCGCCACGAGCTCAGGCTACTGACGGGCCCCGGGCGCTCGTCGGGCGGTCGGGAGGGTCAGCCGAGGCGTTCGATGATGGTGGCGTTGGCCATCCCGCCGCCCTCGCACATCGTCTGCAAGCCGTAGCGGCCACCGGTTCGCTCGAGCTCGTTGACCAATGTCGACATGAGCCGGGCCCCGGAGCAGCCGAGTGGGTGGCCGAGGGCGATGGCGCCCCCGTTGACGTTGACCTTCTCCATGTCCGGATGGTGCTCCTGCTGCCAGGCCAGCACCACGGAGGCGAACGCCTCGTTGATCTCCACCAGATCCATCTGGTCGAGCGTCATGCCCGAGCGCTCCATGACCTTGGTGGTGGCCGGGATGGGTGCGGTGAGCATGAGGCGGGGATCGCCCGCCGCCAGGGCGAAATCCACGAAGCGGGCCCGCGGCCGCAGGCCGAGAGCCGCGGCCTTGTCCTCGCTCATGATGAGCATGGCGGCCGCACCATCGGTGATCTGCGAGCTGTTGGCGGCCGTGATCCTGCCGTCCTCCTTGAACGAGGGCTTCAGCGTGGCCAGCTTCTCCAATGACGACTCCCGGATGCCTTCGTCGGTGGTCATCAGCTCGCCCTCGGCATCCATGACGGGCAGGATCTCGGCGTCGAAGCGACCTTCGTCGCGGGCCCGCGCCGCCCGCTCCTGGCTGCGGAGGGCGAAGGCGTCGAGGTCCTCCCTGCTGAGCGCCCACTTCTCGGCGATGAGCTCGGCCGAGATGCCCTGGGGCACCAGGCCACCCTCCGGCTCGAAGCGGAGGCCCACCCTCGGGCCGAACGGGAAGCCGTACTTTCCGTCGAGGACGGACGCGCCCATCGGCACCCGGGTCATGACCTCGACGCCGCCCGCGACGACGACGTCGTAGGCACCGGCGATCACGCCCTGCGCGGCGAAGTGCGCGGCCTGCTGCGACGATCCACACTGACGGTCGACCGTGGTGCCGGGGACGGTCTCGGGCCATCCGGCCGCCAGCACGGCGTTGCGGGCCACGTTGATGCCCTGCTCGCCGACCTGCATCACGCAGCCCATGACGACGTCGTCGACGATGGCCGGATCGACCCCCGTCCGATCGGTCAGCGCGGTGAGCACCTCCGCGGCCAGGTCGACCGGGTGCCAGTCCTTCAACCGTCCGTTGCGGCGCCCGAGCGGGGTGCGGATGGTGTCCACGATGACGGCGGTCGGCATGGCTGGCTCCCTCGGCGATAGGACTTGACCTGCGGGTCAAGTCTGGCCCCGGTCACCCCCGGTCGCCAACCTCGCGACGCCGGCCGAGCGTCATCGGTGCTCCCGACCGGCCAGAATGGAGCCCCACACGAGTCCTGCGACTGGGGGTTCAACATGACGACCAACCCGATCTGGGTTCCGGCGGAGGAGATCGAGCGCGAGGTCGCCGGTCAGACCGTGCCGAAGCAGTTCCTGGAGATCGTCGGGAACCATCCCGATCTGGTGCTGCTGCGGTCCATGCAGGGCGAAACCCCGGACGCGTGGAACGAGTGGACGGCGGCCGAGTATGCGGATCTGACCGCTCGGGCCGCAGCCGGTCTGCGCCACCACGGGCTCCAAGCCGATCAGCGACTGTTGCTCTTCATGCGCAACCGCCCGGACTTCCACTGGTTCGACGCCGCGGCGCAGTTCCTCCGGGCGACCCCGGTGAGCATCTACAACTCCTCGTCGCCCGAAGAGATCCAGTATCTGGCCGGCCACGCCGAAGCCGAGATCGCCGTGGTGGAGGACAGCGGGTTCCTGGAGCGGATCCTCAAAGTGCGCGACGAGCTGCCACAGCTCCAGCGGATCTTCGTCATTCATCCGCCGGCGGAGGCGCTGCCCGACGGCGTCCATCCGGCGTCCGACCTGCTCGACCACGGCCGGCTGGACCTGGCCGAGCTGGCTGCCGCCACCGAGCCCGACGATCTGGCCACGCTCATCTACACCTCCGGGACCACCGGCCCGCCGAAGGGCGTCATGATCAGCCAGGGCAACGTGGTGTTCACGGTGGAGCAGCTCCGTCGCTGTTTCGGCATGGACCGCCAGGAATTCCCGGGCAAGCGCCTGATCTCCTACCTCCCGATGGCCCACATCGCCGAGCGCATGACCAGCCACTACCAGGGCATGGTCGTCGGCATGCAGGTGACCTCCTGCCCCGACCCGACCCAGGTCGCGACGTACGCCCGCGAGGTGCATCCCGAGATGATGTTCGGGGTGCCGCGGGTGTGGGAGAAGGTCTATCTCGGCGTCAATGCCGCACTCTCGGCCGACCCGGAGAAGCAGCAGAAGTTCGAGGAAGGCTTGGCGGCCGCGCTGGAGATCAAGGCGGCCGAGCGG
>DASTFY010000298.1:0-4519 GCA_035719525.1 Acidimicrobiales bacterium | reverse complement strand
GCATTGCCGAGCGAAGCGAGTAGGAGCCGAGCGAAGCGAAGCGGAGAGCGGCGACGAAGACTCAGTCAAGGCTGGACATGACGTGCTTGATGCGGGTGTAGTCCTCGAGCGCGTACATCGACAGGTCCTTGCCGTAGCCCGAGCGCTTGAACCCCCCGTGAGGCATCTCCGCCACCAGCGGAATATGGGTGTTGATCCACACGCACCCGAAGTCCAGACGGCGGGCCATGCGCATGGCGCGGCCGTGGTTCTGGGTCCACACCGATGACGCCAGGCCGTACTCGACGCCGTTGGCCCAGGCTGCCGCCTCGTCCTCGTCGCTGAAGCGCTGGACGGTGATGACGGGGCCGAAGATCTCGTTCTGGATCATCTCGTCGTCCTGCTTCAGGTCGGCGATCACCGTCGGCTCGTAGAAGTAGCCGACATCGCCCTGGCGCTGCCCGCCGACCATGACTTTGGCGTGGCTGGGAGCCCTGTCGACGAACCCCGCCACCCGCTCCAACTGGCTCGGGTTGTTGACCGGGCCGTAGAGGACGTCGGGGTCGTCGGGCAGCCCCGTGCGCGTGCCTTTGGCCTGTTCGGTGAGCGCGTCCACGAAGTCGGAGTAGACCGCCGGGCCGGCGAGGACCCGCGTGGCGGCGGTGCAGTCCTGGCCGGCGTTGAAGTAACCGGCCACGGCGATGCCTTCGGCGGCCGCCTCCAGGTCGGCATCGTCGAAAACGATGACCGGCGCCTTGCCACCCAGTTCCAGGTGGACCCGTTTCAGCGAGTCGGCGGCCGCCCTGGCCACCTCCATGCCGGCCCGCACCGAGCCCGTGATCGAAACCATGTCCGGTGTGTCGTGGGTGACCATCGAGCGGCCGGTGTCGCGGTCGCCGCAGATGACGTTGAACACCCCGGGTGGAAGGAACTCCGCCGCGATCTCGGCCAACAGCACCGTCGTGGCCGGTGTCGTGTCGGAGGGCTTCAGCACGACGGTGTTGCCGGCGGCGATCGCCGGGGCGAACTTCCACACCGCCATCATCATCGGGTAGTTCCAGGGGGCCACCTGGGCGATCACACCCACCGGCTCGCGCCTGATGATGGAGGTCAGGCCCTTCATGTACTCACCGGCGCTCCGCCCTTCGAGCACCCGCGCCGCGCCGGCGAAGAAACGGATCTGGTCCACCATCGGGGGGACCTCTTCGCTCTCGGTCATGCCGATGGGCTTACCGGTGTTCTCGCTCTCGAGCGCGACGAGCTCGGCGGCGCGGGATTCGACCGCGTCGGCGATGCGGTACAAGGCCAGGCTGCGCTCGCTCGGGGTGCTCTCCCGCCACGTGGCGAAGGCCTCCGCGGCCGCCGCCATGGCGACGTCGACGTCGCCCGAGCCGGAGAGCGGCGCGGTCGCGTAGGCCTCGCCCGTCGAGGGATTGACAACGTCGATGGTGCGGCCGTCGGCGGCGTCGGAGTGCTCGCCGTCGACGAAGTTCTTGATGGCGCGGGTCATGGTGGTGTCTCGCCTCCTTGCGTGGACGGCAGAACGGTAGTCGCCTCGGCAGGGCACGGTCGGTGGCGTCGGGCAGGATGGAGTGCATGCACGCGCTGGTGATCGGGAACCGCGAGGACGCCGATGTGGGGGTGCTGGGAGAGTGGGCCGCGGGACGGGGCCTGGAGCTGGTGGCCGTCGATCGCGAAGGCGGGGAGCTCCCACCGTTCGACGGCGCGTCGCTGGTGGTCAGCCTGGGATCGGTCTGGCGGGTCCACGACCCCGAGTTGGCACCTCTCGTACAGACCGAGCAGGGACTGTTGCGGGAGGCTGTCGCGGCCGGTGTCCCGGTACTCGGCATCTGCTTCGGCATGCAGCAACTGACCGTCGCGTTCGGCGGCGAGGTCTACGACACGCCAGATCCCGAGCTCGGGTTCGGCTCGCTGGTGGCGGCGCCGGGATCAGGAGTGCCCACCGGTCCCTGGATGCAGTTCCACTACGACGCCTGCCGCCTACCCGAACGCGCCACCGAGCTGGCCCGCAACGACCATGGGCTCCAGGCGTACCGCCTCGGCTCGGCGTTGGCCGTGCAGTTCCATCCGGAGGTCGACCGCCCCATCCTGGAGCGCTGGGCCGCGGAGAGCAGGGACGAGCTCCGCGAGGTAGGGCGCTCCCCGGAGTGGCTGATCGAGGAGGCGGAGGAGCACGCTCCGGCCAGCAGGAATGCCGCCTTCGAGCTGTTCGAGCAGTTCTGGGCGGCCCGCTGAACGATCGGCCTCGCTACGGTGCCCGTCCGATGAGCACTGCCCCGGCCTTTCTGCACCCCTTCGCCCGTCCGGCCCGGCCGGCCGACGAGTACGTCACGATCACCGGTGGTGCCGGCGCCGAGGTGTGGGATCGCGACGGCCGGCGGTTCATCGACGGGATGGCCAGCCTATGGTACTGCAACGTCGGCTACGGGCGGGTGGAGATCGCCGATGCCGTCCACGCCCAGCTGTGCCGGCTGGCCGCCTTCTCCTGCTTCGATCCCTTCACGAATGAGCCCGCCGACGAGTTGGCCGAGCTGATCGCCGGGCTCGCCCCGACCCCCGAGAGTCGCGTCTTCTTCACCAGCAGCGGCTCCGAGGCGGTCGACTCGGCCATCAAGCTGGCCCGCATCGCACAGGTTCAGGCCGGCCACCCCGAGCGCAGCTTGATCCTGAGCCGTGCCCGCGCCTACCACGGCGTGACCTATGGCGGAATGACCGCGCAAGGACTTCCGCTAAACCGCGAAGGGTTCGGGCCTTACGTGGCGGGGATGGTGAACCTCCCCGCCGACGACCTGGAAGCGTGGGCCCGCTACATGGCCGAGCACGGTCCAGAGGTGGCGGCGATCCTGACCGAGCCGGTCCAGGGGGCCGGAGGGGTCTACCCACCTCCCGAGGGCTACCTGGCCGGACTGCGCCGACTGGCCGACCAGCACGGTTGCTACCTGATCTTCGACGAAGTGATCTGCGGCTTCGGTCGCCTCGGCCGTTGGTTCGGAGCCGAGCACTTCGGCATCGAGGCCGACCTGACGACCTTTGCCAAGGCGGTCACCTCGGGCTACGTCCCTCTCGGCGGCGTGCTGGTCGCTCCGTCGGTGCGCGGTCCTCTGGAGGCGGACGAGGCGTGGCTGTTGCGCCACGGCCACACGTACTCCGGCCATCCGACGGCCTGCGCGGCCGGGCTGGCCAACGTCGCCCTTCTGCGCGAGGAGGGGCTGGTCGAACGGGCCAGCGTGGTGGGCCAGCGATTGTTCGCCGGCTTCCGCGCTATCGCGCAGGACGGCCGCCTGGCCGAGGTCCGCAGCGAAGGCGCGGTGGGAGCGATCAAGCTGACCGAGGAGCACGACGCGTTCGCGGTGCGCGACTCGCTGATGGCCGCTGGCGTCATCACACGCGCCGTCAACAACGAGACGCTGACCTGGTGCCCGCCGCTCGTCATCACCGACGCCCAGGTGGACCAGGTGGTCGACGCCGTTGCGGCGGCCCTGGACTAACCGGCCACCAGGGACGCCAGCGCCCACACGGCGGCCACGAGGCCGATCCCGGCCATCAGCAGGCTGCGTCCGACGGGCGCCCGACCCAGATCACCCTCCTGGGCCTGCGCCGGGGGGCGAACGATGGCGAGCAGGTTGCCGACCAACAGCGCGCCGCCCAGGGCCAGCACCAACCAGACCAGCAGGTTCTCACCCAGGAACATGGGACACCACCTCCGTGTGCTGCGCGGCCGGGTGGCGCAGGACGATGACGCCGCCGGCCACGATGAGGCTGCCGCCGGCCAAGGTGAGCGGCGTTGGAGTCTCGCCGAGGATGATCCAGGCCAGCGCGAGCGTGGACACCGGCTCCAGGTACAGCAGCACGCTGGCGCTCGACGCCGGCAGGTGGTCGAGCACGACGAGGTACAGAGGCCCCAGCAGGGCGGTCATACCCAGACCGAGCACCAGCAACCAGGACCAGGACCACACCGGCGTCCCCCAGTCGACCAGCAAGGCCCAGGGCGCCAACACCAGCCCGGCGATCCCGAGGTTGGAGAACCCCAGCCAGAACCCACCGAGCTCGGCCACGACCGCCTTGCTCACCAGGGTCCATGCGGCGAACGTGACGCCGGCGCCGACCGCCAGCAGGAACCCGTCGACCGCTCCCGGGGCGGGACGGGCCAGCAGCATCAGGCCGGCCACGGCCAGGACGAGGGCGAGCTTGGTCGTGGGGGCGACGGTCTCGCCGAGCACCCGGGGCGCGAGCACGGCGACGAGCACCGGCGCGAGGTACATCACCAACATCACCGTGCCGAGGGGAGCGCGCTGTTGCGCAGCCACGAGCAGCAGCCAGTGCACGGCGAGGAGCACACCGCAGGCCGCGGTGAGCCACGGGCGCGATGGCCGGGGCGGGCGGGCTCCGGTGCGCCACGCGTACACGGCGAGACCGAGGCCGATCCCGATCGCCCCCAACCAGCACCGGGCCGCGACGATGGCGACGGCGGGAAGATAGAGCTGGCGCACGATCAGGCCGATGAACCCCCAGGTGGTGG
>DASTFY010000297.1:0-2345 GCA_035719525.1 Acidimicrobiales bacterium | reverse complement strand
GTAGGCCAACGGGTTGGTCGGGTCGTCGATCAGGGTGAGGTTCGGGGCCGCCACGTCCTCGCCGATGCGGCCGGCGAAGATCGAGCGCCCCTTGAGCACGGCCTCGCCGTTCAGGGTGGAGCCGATGATGCCGATGAGCTGCGCAGAGACGAACGGATCGAGGACAACCGTGACGCGCGCCGTAGTCGGCTTGGTGGCCCCCAGCAGGCGAGTGGCCCGTTCGGCCGCTTCGCGGGCCGCCTTCTCCGGGTCGAAATCGCCAGGCGCTCGACCTACGGTGAACCCGAACCCGGTGTGGGTGACGTCGCCGTCGTCGGCCAGAGTGCTGACCGACAAGTAGGCCGCGGTTTCCCGACCGGCGGTGGCGATGCCGGTGCTGGTGGCGACCGCGCCTTCGGCTTGCACATCGGCGTAGTCGGCTTCGTCCACCCGTACCCGGCTGTCGGCGGCGAGGGTGAGGCGCTCCAGCTCCTTGGCCATCGTGATCTTGTCGACGGTGGGCAGGGCCAGCAGCTCCTCGCGCCACAGATCCTGCTCGACCACCGCCACGCCGTCCGGGGAGGCCAGCCCGGCCCACTCGTCCGGGGTTCCGAAGGTCACGTTGTCGCGGGCTTCGGCCAGCACCTCCTTCACGGCGTCGCGCTCGAGCGTGCCGGCGTAGGCGAAGCCGATCCGCCCGTCGCGCACGACGCGGATGCCGACGCCCTCGGACTGGGCCGACGTGAAGTGCTCGACCTCGCCCTCGTACACGCGCACGGCGGTGTCCTTGGCGCGAGCCACGTAGGCCTCGATCTGCTCGCCCTGCTCCGCTCGGCCGGCGATACCCGTCGCCAGCTCCAGGAGGTCGTCCATCCCGGTTCGCCTCAGGCCGCCGTGCCACCGATGGTCAAGGCCTTGACCCGCAACGTCGGTTGACCGTCGCCGACCGGTACGCCCTGGCCGTCCTTGCCGCACGTGCCCGGCGAGCCCATGGCGAAGTCGTTGCCGAGCAGGTCGATGTCCTTCAGCACCTGGGGGCCGTTCCCGATCAGGTTGCCCTCCCGGATGGGGTCGGTGATCTGGCCGTTCTCGATCAGATAGGCCTCCGTCATTCCGAACACGAAGTCGCCGCTGGCGGTGTTGACCTGACCACCGCCGAGCTGCGCGACGTACACGCCGTGATCGGTCGCTCGGACGATCTCGTCGGGTTCCTCGCCGCCGTTGAGCACGAAGGTGTTCGTCATGCGGACCATGGGCAGGTGCATGTAGCTCTGGCGGCGGCCGTTGCCGCTCTGGGGGCGCCCCTCCTTGCGGGCCCGGAGGAAGTCCCACATGTAGTCGGTGAGAACGCCGTCCTCGATGAGGACGTTGCGCTGCGACACATGACCCTCGTCGTCGTACCCGATGGCACCCCATTCGCCGGACATGGTGCCGTCGTCGACCAGGGTCACCATGGGGGCCGCCACCAGCTCGCCGACCCGGCCCTTGAACACCGACGCGCCCTTGCCGACCAGGTCGGCCTCGAGACCGTGGCCGCAGGCCTCGTGGAACAGCACGCCGCCGCTCCCCTGACGGATGACCACCGGGAGGCTGCCGCTGGGGGCGGGGCGGGCCTTGAGCTTGGTCAGCGCCCGCTGGGCCGCCCGCCGGGCGAGCTCCTCCACGTCGTGCTGGTCGAACAGCTCGAACCCGATGGTGTGGCCGAGTGACTCGTAGCCGGTCTGCAGCCCGGTGTCGCCGCTGGCCACCACGCTGATGCGGAACAGCGTGCGGACCTGCTCGTCGTCGACCAGGACGCCGTCGGAGTTGGCCACCAGCATCCGCTTCCGGCTGTCGCCGTAGCCGGCGGACACCTGGACGATGGCGTCGCCTTCGCCGCGGGCGGCGCCGTCGGCCCGCAGGAGCAGCTCGACCTTGGCCGCCTTGCCGACGCTGTCCGGTGCGATGGCCACCTCGCTCACCCGGTGGGCGGGGCCCCGCGTGAGGGCGACGATGCGGGCCCCGCCGCCGCCCTGGCTCGCGGCCGCGGCCGCGGCGTCGGCCGCAGCCAGCAGGCCGGACTCGCTGAGGTCAGCGGTGTGGGCGTAGCCGGTGGTGTCGCCCTTGACCACCCGGATGCCGGCGCCCCGGTCCCGCCCCGAGGTGACCTGCTCGACCTTGCCGTCGTCGAGGTTGGCCGAGGAGGACCGCTTGTCCTCCACGTACACCTCCGAGAATTCCGCGCCGGTCCGCAGCCCCGCGCCCAGCACCCGCTGGATGACGTCCGTGTCGATCATGTCGCCGTCGGTCGAGTCATGAGCCATCCCGGGAGCCTACCGACGGGCTGCCGCCACGACCGCCCGGGTCTCACCCGGCGATTCGCCGGC
>DASTFY010000296.1:0-24935 GCA_035719525.1 Acidimicrobiales bacterium | reverse complement strand
GCGGCCAGGCGCAGGCGACGCGACAGGTCGGTGCGGCTGGCTTCGAGAGTGTCGTAGCGACGGCGGCGCTTGCGGACCAGCCAGGGGACGAGCGCGACGACCAGCCGGGCCGACACCCGACCCACCCGGGCGCCGGGAGGCAACGTGGAGGGAGCGGTCAGGACGGGCACCTCGCGCGCGGCCGCGGCCCGCAGCGCGCCCACTTCCGGCAGCCACTGGATGTCGTCGCGGTTCAGCACCCACGGGGGATCGTCCGAGTTGAACGCGGCCCACGCCACGTCCGGGGGAGGACCGGCGGCGACGGGCACCGGCCGATGATCCCACGGCGGCCCGGGAAGCAGCGAAGCGGTACAGCTGAGGCGAGAACCATTCTCGCGGGATTCCGACCCCGTTCGTGGGCACTAGAACTAGATCCCGCGAGTTCGGGACGCGCAGCTCAGAACGTCGGTGACCGGTTCTCCCTGAGCGCGGCGACTCCCTCGCGGTAGTCGGCGCCCCTCATCATCTGGTCGAGGAGAGTCTTCGACCTCTCGACGGACGCACCGACGTCGTGGCTGAGCAAGTCGTCGTAGAGCTGGCGTTTGGTCGCGGCCACGCTGGCCGGGGAGACGAGGGCGATCTGCGCCGCACAGGCCCGCGCCGCCGCCAGCGTGGCGTCGCCGTCGGCCAGCACGGCGTTCCACAGACCCCACGTCTCGGTCTCGGCGGGGGTGACGACGCGACCCGACAGCAGCAGGTCGGCCGCCCGGGTGACGCCGACCAGGCGGGGCAGCACCCAGCTCGTTCCGTACTCCGCGGGCAGTCCGAGCCTCGGTGAGGCCGTGGTGAGCTTGGCCGGCGCGCTGGCGAAGCGGAGGTCGCAGAACAACGCCAGCGCCAGCCCGATGCCGGCGCAGGCGCCGTTCACCGCCGCGATGACGGGAAGGCGCAGGCCGTACTGCCATGCCATGTCGTGATCCAGCTCGGGCCGGACACCGTGGCCGGGGCGCGCCGGCTCCGCGGGGAGGCCGGGGTCGTAGCCGCCTCGTTCGGCATGGCCGGCGAGGGCCTGGCTGTCGCCGCCCACGCAGAACGCCGGTGGCGTGCCCGTCACCACCACGGCGCGCACGTCCGGATCGGCCTCGAGCTGGGCGAGGATCCAGCGGTACTCGGCGTGCATGCGCCCCGTCCACGCGTTGTGGCGGTGCGGACGGTGCAGCCAGACCGTGGCGACGCGGTCGGCCACCTCGAAGCGGGCGGCCTTCAGCTCCACAGCGCGTCCAGCACCGGCTCGGCCAGCTCCGGGCGGCACACGAGGAGGTCGGGCATCCAGGGATCGGCGTTGTTGTAGGACAGCGGGGAGCCGTCGATGCGGCTGACGTGGAGGCCCGCGGACGCGGCGACCGCGGCCGGCGCGGCCGAGTCCCACTCGTACATGCCGCCGTGATGGGCGTACACGTCGGCGTGGCCCATGACGACGGCCATCGCCTTCGCGCCGGCGGAGCCGAGCCTGATCACGTCGGCTCCGAGCACGGACGCGGCGATGAGGGCCGCCTGGGGCGACCGGTGCCGGCTGGTCACGATGCGCGGACCACGGCCGTTCGCTGGCGGCACGACCGGGGCCGGCTCCGTCCGCAGAGTGCGGCCCAGAGCGGGCAGGGCCACTGCGGCGGCGGCCGGCCGTCCGTCGACCACCAGGGCGACGTGGACGGCCCAGTCCGGCCGTCCCTGCTCGCCGAACTCGTTGGTCCCGTCGAGTGGGTCGATGATCCAGACCCGGTTCGCACTGAGGCGGTTGCGGGAGTCCCTGCCTTCTTCGGACAGGATGGCGTCGTCCGGGCGGGCCTGCTGCAGCTCGCGCACCAGGAGGTGATGGGACCGCATGTCGCCCTCGTCCATCACCTGCCACGGGTGCGCTCCCGACGCGAACGCCTCGGCCCGCAGCTCCAGCAACATCGCTCCGGCCGCGTCGGCCAGCCGCGCGGCCAGCTCGTGATCGTCCTCGTTATTCATGCGGCGAGGGTCTCCACCTCGTAACGGGAGATGCGGGGATCGGCGGTGACGATGACCAAGCGCTCGATCCGCGCCTGCGCCACGAGCATTCGGTCGAACGGGTCGGCGTGGTGCCGGGGGAGCGCACCGGCTTCGGCTGCGTGGTCGGAGTTGATCGCGAGAGGCACGAAGCCCTCCGCCTCCACGGCGCTGGAGAGCTCCTCGCCCCCCGTGAGCTTGCCGGAGGCACGTTTGATGGCGATCTCCCAGGCGCTCGCCGCGCTCACGACCACGAGGTTTCCCCGCGCGGAGATCGCCCGCCGGGCCACAGGACCCAGCCGGTCTGCGTCGTCCAGCCACCACAACAGCGTGTGCGTATCGAGGAGCAGCCTCACAGATCGGCTTCGAACGCCTCGAGCACCTCGGCAGGAAGGTCGTCATCGAAATCGTCCGCGATCCAGACCTTGCCCTTCCAGGCGCCCGGTTGCCGCGGCGCCTGCTCCTCCTGGAAGGGCACCAGCTTGGCGACCGGTTTTCCGGCGCGTCCGATGACGATCTCCTCCCCGGCCTCGACTCGCTCCACCAGGCGGGAGAGGTGCGTCTTGGCTTCGTGCATGTTCACGACGTCTGCGGCCATGGACTAAGTCTAGTCTAGTCCGCCACGCCCGCCGAGGCGGACGCTGTCACGAACGAGCGAGCGGACCTCGCCCTCGTCGGCGCCCCCCGCCACGAGCTCGTCGATGCGCCGCTCCACACGCTCAGCCGCGATGTCATCGGCGATGCCGCCGATCGGCTTGCCCAGCGCGATCGAGCTGACGGCCAGCAACACGATGGCGGCCACGGCCGTGACCAGCCCCGTCGTGACCATCACGCCCATGTTGTTCGTGGCGACCGACGTCACGATCATCGTCACGATCCCGCCGACGAAGACGAGCCCGCAGGCGATCCGGAACATCCCGAGCGTCACGACGTCATCGTGGCAGAGCGGCGGCCGGCTCCCGGGCGTCGCGGGTCAGCGGGTGAGGGGCTTGTACTTGATGCGGTGGGGCTGGTCGGCGTCGGCGCCGAGCTCCTTGTGGCGGAACTCCTCGTACTCCGTGAAGTTGCCCTCGAACCAGCGGACCTGGCTTTCGCCCTCGAAGGCCAGGACGTGGGTGCAGATGCGATCGAGGAACCAGCGGTCGTGGCTGATGATCACCGCGCAGCCGGGGAAGGCTTCGAGCCCGTCCTCCAGCGCCCGCAGCGTGTCGACATCGAGGTCGTTGGTGGGCTCGTCCAACAGCAGCACGTTGCCACCCGAGCGCAGGAGCTTGGCCAGGTGCACCCGGTTGCGCTCTCCGCCGGACAGGTCGCCGACCCGCTTCTGCTGATCCGACCCCTTGAAGTTGAAACCGGCCACGTAGGCCCGCCCGTGGACGTCCCGATGGCCGACCCGGATGAGGTCCTCCCCGCCCGTGATCTCCTCGTACACGGTGTGGTCGGCCACGAGAGACTCCCGTGACTGGTCGACGTAGGCCAGCTCCACGGTCTCGCCGATGGTGACCCGGCCGGCGTCGGGCGCCTCCGCCCCGGTGAGCAGGCGGAACAGCGTCGTCTTGCCGGCGCCGTTCGGGCCGATCACCCCGACGATGCCGGCCCGGGGCAGCGTGAAGGACAGGTCTTCGATGAGCAAGCGGTCGCCGTAGCCCTTGTGCAGGCCGTCCACCTCGATCACGACGTCGCCGAGGCGAGGACCGGGCGGGATGGCGATCTCCAGCCGATCCGGCCCCCGCTCGGCCTCCTCGGCCTCGAGCTGCAGCCGCTCGTAGGCCGACAGCCGGGCCCGACCCTTGGCCTGGCGGGCCTTGGGGGCCATGCGCACCCATTCCAGCTCCCGCTCCAGGGTGCGCTGGCGCGCCGACGCCTGCTTCTCCTCCCTGGCCAAGCGAGCCTGCTTCTGCTCCAGCCAGGACGAGTAGTTGCCTTCGAACGGGATGCCGCGGCCGCGGTCGAGCTCGAGGATCCAGCGGGCCACGTTGTCGAGGAAGTAGCGGTCGTGGGTCACGGCGACGACCGTGCCGTGGTAGTCCTTCAGGAAGCGCTCCAGCCAGTCGACGCTCTCCGCGTCGAGGTGGTTCGTCGGCTCGTCGAGCAGCAACAGGTCGGGCCGGGACAGCAGCAGGCGGCACAACGCGACGCGGCGGCGCTCGCCGCCCGAGAGCGTGGCGACGTCGGCGTCGTTCGGCGGGCAGCGCAGCGCGTCCATGGCGATCTCGACGTTGCGGTCGAGGTTCCACGCGTCGGTGGCCGCGATCCTGTCCTCGAGCTCGGCCTGCAGCGCGCCGACCTTCTCGTAGTCCGCGTCCGGATCACCCCACATGGCCATGACCTCGTCGTAGCGGGCCAGGACGTCGCGCACCGGGGCGACACCGTCCATGACGTTGGCCAGCACGTTCTTGGACGGATCGAGACGCGGCTCTTGCGCCAGCAGCCCAACGGTGAACCCGGGCGTCAGGCGGGCCTCCCCCGAGTAGCCGTCGTCCTCGCCGGCCATGATGCGCAGCAGGCTCGACTTCCCCGAGCCGTTGGCGCCGAGCACGCCGATCTTGGCGCCGGGGTAGAACGACAGGGAGATGTCGGCCAGGACGGTGCGGTCCGGCGGGTGGAAGCGACCCAGCTTGTAGCAGGTGTAGATGAACTGCGGCGCCATAGGAACGGTCGATCGTACCGGCCAATTCCGATGGCGCGAGGTGGGCGTGACGCGGTGCTACGTTCCGCGAAGGGGCATGTTTTCGTAAGGGGAGGCTTCGAGTGGAACTGTTCGAGCGCTTCGGGCTGGCGGGCGGGCTGCGCTGGCTGCACGTCCTCGCCGGGATTACCTGGATCGGGCTGCTCTACTACTTCAACGTGGTCCAGGTGCCCTCCTTCGCCGCGTACGCGGACGAGGCCCGGGCCCGCAACGTGTCGATCAACGTCCTGGCCCGTCGGGCGCTGGACTGGTTTCGGTGGTCAGCGCTGACGACGCTGGTGCTTGGCCTGCTGATCACCGGGGCTACCAAGGACTACTACTCGGACTTCTTCGATCGGGCCGACGGCGTGTCGATCTTCATCGGCATGATCTTCGGCATCACGATGGCCGCCAACGTCTGGATGGTCATCTGGCCCCAGCAGCGGGTCATCCTGGCCAACGCCGCTGGCGTGCTGGCCGATCAGCCGGCCAACCCTGACGCCCCGGCCGCCGGCCGCAAGGCGCTACTGGCATCGCGCCAGAACCTCATCTTCTCGATCCCGATGCTGTGGTTCATGGTGGCCACGTCGCATTTCTACGTGGCGGCTGACTTCGCCAGCCCGGACTCGGGAGCGGTGTGGGCCTTCATCATCATCGCCCTCGGCATCGCCCTGGTGATGGAGCTCAACGCGCTGGGCGTGATCGGCGGGACCGCTCCGGGGCCGCTGAAGTGGCCCTACGAGCACCACCGCCATGCCATCATCACCGGTTTCGTGTTCTGGGCCGTGCTTTGGATCCTCTCGGAGGTCCTGCTCCAGGCGTGAGCCTCAGCTGGTGGTGAGGGTCGCCGTCATGCCGGCGTCCTGGTGGCCCGGGACGTCGCAGATCAGCGAATAGGTGCCCGGCGGCAGGTCGAAGGTGCCGACCTGAGTCTGCCCCGGCGCCACTCGCAAGGTTTCGCCGACCACGGTGTTGCTCTCGTCGTAGACGAGGAGCGTGTGGACCAACTGGCCCTTGCTCTCGTAGGAGATGGGAACCTGGCCGGCCGTAGCGCTGTATTCCTTCTGGTCGAACCTGATGTCGAGCGCCTCGACGACAAGGGCGTCGGCCGGGACGCTGTCACTGCTGCCGCCGCCGTCATCACCGCCACCGCAGGCGCCGAGGCCGACGAGGCTCGCGACGCCCAACGAGATAAGCAAGCCGCCGGTACGGATATTCGTCATGGGCCGACACCTTACCGGCGCGTACCTGGGACCCCACCAGCCCGGGAGAGCGAACCGGTACCATCGAAGGCGATGGCCGACACCCTCAGCCCAGCCACCGACGGCTCCAGGGACCGGAGCTCGGACGGCTCCTCCGACGATGCATCCGCTTCGATCCTGGGCCCCAACGCCTGGCTGGTCGAGGAGATGTTCGAGCAGTACCGGGCCGACCCCTCCTCGGTCAGTGAGAACTGGCGTGAGTTCTTCGAGGACTATCGCCCCAGCCGCCCGCAGTCCCCGCCCGTTCCACCTCCTCCGCCGGCCCCTCCGGTCGCCGACGGTGCCGCGCCCGCACCGGTCCAGCCGGTGCCGGCCGCCCCGCTCCCCGCCGCGGGCGGCCCCACGAGCCCCGAGGTCGGTGAGCCCATCCGAGGCGCCGGCGCGCTCATCGTCGCCAACATGGAGCGCAGCCTCGGCGTGCCGACCGCCACCAGCTTCCGCGACATCCCGGCCAAGCTCCTCGAGGTCAATCGCAAGGTCATCAACGGTTACCTAGGGCGCTCCGGCGGAGGCAAGGTCAGCTTCACCCACCTCATCGCCTACGCCGTGGTGCGGACCATCGCCGATGACCTTCCGGCCATGAACGCCAGCTTCGTCGAGGGAGACGACGGCAAGCCCCGCGTCGTGCGCCACGAGCACGTCAACGTCGGCATCGCGGTCGACATGGAGAAGGCCGACGGCAGCCGCACATTGCTGGTGCCGGTGATCAAGGAGGCGGACCGCCTCGACTTCGCCGGTTTCCGGGCGGCCTACGAGGATCTCATTCGCAAGACCAGGACGGGCAAGCTCCAGGTGACGGACTTCCAGGGCGCGACGGTCACCATCACCAATCCCGGCACCATCGGGACGGTCCAGTCCGTGCCGCGTCTCATGCCGGGGCAGGGCGTGATCGTCGGCGTCGGGACCATCGACTATCCCGCCGCGTGGCAGGGCGCCGATCTACGGGCCATCGGAGAGCTGGCCGTGTCCAAGGTCGTCACGCTCACCTCCACCTACGACCATCGGATCATCCAAGGCGCGGAGTCCGGTTTGTTCCTGAAGACCGTGCACGGCCGTCTGCTCGGCGAGCATGCGTACTACCACGACGTGTTCCGCGCCCTCGGCGTGCCCTACGAAGAGGTCAAGTGGCGACGCGACGTCAGCCCCCTCGACCGCGAGGAGGCCCTGCTGCACAAGCAGATGCAGGTGGCCACGCTGATCCGCGCCTACCGCGCGCGCGGGCACCGCATCGCCGACCTCGACCCGCTCGACTGGAAGGAGCCGGTCCTTCCCGACGAGCTGGATCCGGCGACGTACGGCCTCACGATCTGGGACCTGGATCGCGAGTTCCTCACCGGCGGAGTGGCCGGGAAGGACCGCATGCACCTCGGGGATCTCCTCGGCGTGCTGCGCGACGCGTACTGCCGGTCGATCGGCATCGAGTACATGCACATCCAGGACACCGACGAGCAGCGCTGGATCCAGTCCAAGGTCGAAGGGGTCAAGGTGCAGCTGGCCTCGGACGAGCTGCACCACCTGCTGGAACGGCTCAACGCGGCCGAGGCCCTGGAGCGCTTCCTCGCCACCAAGTACGTGGGAACCAAGCGCTTCGGGTTGGAGGGCGCCGAGTCGGCCATCCCCATCCTCGACACCGTGCTGTCGGCCGCCGCCGATGCGGGGCTCGACGGGTCCGTCATCGGGATGGCCCACCGTGGCCGGCTCAACGTGCTGGCCAACATCGTGGGCAAGAGCTACGACCAGATCTTCCGGGAGTTCGAGGGCTACTTGGACCCGAACTCGGTGCAAGGCTCCGGAGACGTCAAGTACCACCTGGGCGCGGTGGGAAAGTACGTGAGCGCATCGGGAGCGGACATCAAGGTCGAGCTGGCCGCCAACCCCAGCCATCTCGAAACCGTCGATCCCATCGTCATCGGCATGGTTCGGGCCCGCCAGGACCAGATCGACCCGCCGGGGTCCTATCCGTGGCTCTCGATCCTGGTGCACGGCGACGCCGCCTTCGCCGGCCAGGGCGTGGTGGCCGAGTGCCTGGCCATGTCCGACATCGTCGGCTACCGGGTCGGTGGCACCGTCCATCTCATCATCAACAACCAGATCGGCTTCACGACCTCGCCGCAGTTCGCCCGCTCCTCGCCGTACTGCACAGACGTGGCCAAGATGCTGCAGTCGCCCATCTTCCACGTCAACGCCGACGATCCCGAAGCCTGCGTGCGGGTGGCGGCCCTCGCCTTCGAGTACCGGCAGCAGTTCCACAAGGACGTCGTCATCGACATGGTGTGTTACCGGCGCCAGGGGCACAACGAGGGCGACGACCCGAGCTACACCCAGCCGCTCATGTACAAGGCGATCAGCGAGCGCCGCAGCGTGCGCAAGCTGTACGTCGAGGCACTGGTCAAGCGGGGCGAGCTCACGCTGGAGGAGGCCGAGGAGACGCTGGCCGACTTCCAGCGTCGGCTGCAGGTCGCCCTCGACGAGACGCGCCAGAGCGCTCCCGCCCCCACTCGGGCGGCGAGGCCTCCTACTCCTCGGGGTGTCCTACCCCACGTCGAGACCGGGGTGGACCGGACCGTGCTGGACGAGGTGTTCGGCCACCTCACCGCCTATCCGGCTGGATTCACGCCCCACCCCAAGCTGGTCAAGCAGTTCGAGACCCGAGCCCAGCTGTACCACGAGGGTGGCGAGGTCGAGTGGGCCACGGCCGAGGCGCTGGCCATCGGCTCGCTCGTGCTCGAGGGAACCGACGTGCGCCTGTCCGGCGAGGACAGCCGCCGGGGCACGTTCAGCCAGCGCCATTCCACGTTGATCGACTTCGACGACGAGCGGGTCTGGAGCCCGCTGAACGACCTGCCCGGAGCAACCGCCAAGTTCCGGGTGTACGACTCGCTGCTGTCGGAGTACGCCGCCGTCGGCTACGAGTACGGCTACTCCGTGGCCAACAAGGACGCGCTCGTCCTGTGGGAGGCGCAGTTCGGGGACTTCATCAACGGCGCGCAGATCATCGTGGACCAGTACCTGGTGGCGGCCGAGGACAAGTGGGGGCAGACCTCGGGTCTGGTGCTCCTCCTCCCGCACGGCTACGAGGGTCAGGGGCCGGAACACTCCTCGGCCCGAATCGAGCGTTTCCTGACGCTGTGCGCCGAAGACAACATCCAGGTCTGCAACGCCACCACCGCGGCGCAGTACTTCCACCTCCTACGCCGGCAGATCCGGCGCGACGTACGCAAGCCGCTGGTGCAGTTCACCCCGAAGCGGCCGTTGCGGATGAAAGAGACCCGCTCGCCCATCGAGGATCTGGTGCACGGATCGTTCCACGAGGTCCTCGACGACCCCGGCGTCACCGATCCGGCGACGGTGCGACGGCTGATCTTCTGCTCCGGCAAGGTGGCCTTCGACGCCATGGCCGAACGGGACCGCAGGCAGGCTCCGGTCGCGGTGATCCGGGTCGAGCAGCTGTTCCCGTTCCCCCTCGACCAGATGCTGGCCATCCTGAAGCGCTACTCGAGCACCAAGGAGCTCCTCTGGCTCCAGGAGGAGCCCGAGAACATGGGCGCGTGGACGTTCATGGAGCACCGCACCTACCGGGTGAAGTATCAGGGGTACGACCTGCGCCATGTCGCCCGTGTCGAGTCGGGACGCCCGGCCACCGGTTCAGGGCCCATCCACGAGCAGGAGCTGGCCGACCTGATGGAGGGCGCCTTCAGCGGCCTGTGACCGGGTGACGCCTGCAGCCCGGCCGTGCCGGTGTGGCGGGAACAGGCATTACAGTCGTGCCGACCCTGGAACGGAGGGACCGACCGACTGCACGAGGGAGGAGTCAATGGCGTTTCGCGTCACCTATGCCACGCTCGCCGCCGAGAGCGACGAGGTCCACCGCGCCTTCGATGCGGGGCTGGCCGAGCTCGAACCCCTCCTCGGCGCGACGCACGGCTCGATCATCGGTGGCGAGGAGCGCAGCACGGGCGCGGAGATCGCCGAGCGCTCCCCGGTCGACACCGACGTCCTCGTCGCCCGCTTCGTGGAGGCCACCGCGGCTGAGGTGGCCGAAGCCGTCGGAGTGGCCAAGGCCTTCGCGCCTACCTGGGCGGCGACGCCGTGGTCGGAGCGGGTGCGCCTCCTCGACGCCGGCGCCGACCTGATCTCGGACCGCCGCAACCTGATCTCGGCCGTGCTGACCACGGAGGTGGGCAAGAACCGGCTCGAATCGCTCGGGGACGTGGAGGAGACGGCGGACCTGATCCGGTACTACACCAACCAGCTCAGCGAGCACGGCGGGTTCGAGCAGCCCATGGGGCGGCTCAACCCGGCCGAGGCCACCTACGACGTCATGCGGCCGTACGGGACGTGGGCCGTCGTCACCCCGTTCAACTTCCCGGCGGCCCTGTCCGGCGGGCCGGCGGGGGCGGCGCTGGCGGCCGGCAACACCGTGGTGGTCAAGCCGCCTCCCCAGGGAGCCTGGACGACGTTGCTGATCATGCGCTGCCTGCTCGACGCCGGCCTGCCACCGGATGCGCTCCACGTCGTCGTGGGTGGCGACGAGGTCGGGCAGGCCCTCGTGGCCGACCCTCGCATCGACGGCATCACCTTCACCGGCTCGTACGAGGTCGGCATGCAACTCCACCGGGCGGCGGCCGGCCCCTACCCGCGGCCGGTCATCTGCGAGATGGGGGGCAAGAACCCCGTCATCGTGAGCCGGCAGGCCGACCTCGACCTGGCCGCGGAGGGCACGGCGCGATCGGCCTTCGGCCTGTCGGGCCAGAAGTGCTCCGCCGCCTCGCGGGTCTACGTCGAGCGGCCCGTGGCGGACGCGTTCATCGAGCGCCTGGTCGAGCGGGCCCGCGCCATGAGGCCCGCCGACCCCCGCCAGCGCGATACCTACGTGGGCCCGGTCGTCGACTCGGCCGCCGTCGATCGGTACGAGCGAGCCGTCGCCGAGGCCGAGGCCAACGGGGAGGTGCTGGCCGGGGGCCGCCGGGTGACCGACGGGCCGCTGCAGCGTGGCTACTACATGGAGCCGGCCGTGGTGCGGGTGCCCCGCACGAGTTGGGTGGCTTCGATGGAGCTGTTCGTGCCCCTGATCGCCGTCGAGCCCGTGGACTCGCTCGACGAAGCCTTCGCCCTGGCCAACGACACCCCGCTCGGGCTGACCGCCGGCTTCTTCTCCCGCGACCAGGCCGAGATCGATGACTTCCTGGAGCGCATCGAGGCCGGTGTCGTGTACGTCAACCGGAAGGCCGGCGCCACCACCGGCGCCTGGCCGGGGGTGCAGCCCTTCGGTGGATGGAAGGGGTCGGGGAGCGGTGGAAAGGCGGGCGGCGGCCCGTACTACCTGCAGCAGTACCTGCGTGAGCAGAGCCGGACGATCGTGGAGGAACAAGGATGACGGATCACCTCGTTGAGACCCTCGCCCCGTCGTTGGCCGACGCGGCGGCGCCGTCGCTCGTCACCGAACTGCCCGGGCCGCTGGCGACGGAGCTCATCGAGCGGGACCTGTCCTTCACCAGCCCGTCGATGCCGCGGGTGTACCCGCTGGTGCCTCGGCGCGCCGAAGGCTGCGTCATCGAAGACGTCGACGGCAACCGCTTCCTCGACCTCAACGCCGGCATCGCCGTCAACGCCACCGGCCACTGCCACCCCGACGTGGTGGCCGCCATCGAGGCCCAGGCCCACAGCCTGCTCCACTACTGCTCCAGCGACTTCTACCTCCCGATCTACGGCGAGCTGTGCGAGCGGTTGGCCCGGTTGGCCCCGTTCGACGGCGCACCGGCGCGCGTGTTCCTCGGAAACTCCGGCACCGAGGCCGTCGAAGGCGCGCTCAAGCTGGTTCGCTACCACACCAGACGTCATCACATCGTGGCGTTCCTCGGTGGGTTCCACGGCCGCACGCTCGGGTCGCTCTCGCTCACGGCCAGCAAGGCGCACTATCGGGCCGGCTTCGGCCCATTGCTGCCGGGCGTGCACCACGTGCCATACGGGCCGGCGGGGCTGGATCAGCTGCAGGCGCAGGTGTTCAAGCACCTGGTGGCCCCTGGCGAGATTGCCGCCATCGTCGTCGAGCCGGTCATGGGCGAGGGCGGCTACCTCCCTGCTCCGGCCGGGTTCCTGGCCGAGCTGCGGTCGCTGTGCGACGAGCACGGCATCCTGCTCGTGGCCGACGAGGTCCAGTGCGGCGTCGGCCGCACCGGGCGCTTCTGGAGCATCGAGCACGACGGCGTCGTGCCCGACGTCGTCCTGGCGGGCAAGGGCCTGGCCAGCGGTCTGCCCCTGGGAGCGATCATTGCCCGGGCCGACCTCATGACGTGGCCGCCGGGCACGCACGGCTCGACCTTCGGCGGCAACCCCGTCGCCTGCGCGGCGGCGCTGGCCACCATCGACCTCGTGGAACCCGGGTTGCGCGCCAACGCGGAGGCGATGGGCGAGCGGCTCCTGTCCGGCCTTCAGGCGGTGGCTGCTCGCCAGCCGTTGCTGATCGAGGTGCGTGGGCGGGGCCTTATGGTCGGCCTCGACTTCCCGGACCACGACGTCGCGGCGGCCGTGGAGCTGGAGGCGTTCCGGCGCGGGCTGCTGGTCCTCACGTGCGGCGAGCGCACCGTCCGCCTCGCCCCGCCGCTGGTGATCCGGGCCGACCAGGTCGACACCGCCGTGGCCGGCCTGGAGGAGACGCTTGAGGCCGTCGCTCGGAGGTAGCACTCCACTCCTGCGGCGATTCGCCGGCGAATCGCCGCGCCCGAGGTGTGAACGCAGATCGGGGGAAAGCGCGTTGTCGGGGGAAAGCGCGTCCGTGGCTCACAGTTCGGCGGACGTGGTCGGTCAGCGTCGGGATCCGACCAGCGTGGCCAGCTCGTCGAGGGGGAGGCCATGCGCCGTGCGGCCAGCGGTGCCGCTGACCGTGTCGGCCGCGGTGAGGCTGTTGATCACCGCCTCCTCGGAGGCTTCGACCACGGCCGCGAACAGCACGTTGAGCCGGGCGTCGTCGATCGGGACGAGGCCGGCGGCGGGCACGGTGCCGAACGCGGCGAAGATCTCGCCGCTGCCGTGGTGGGCCACCGAGCCGCATCGGGCCAGGCCCAGCCCGACCCGACGGGCGAGCCGCTGCAGGTGATGCGCAGAGCAGGGGGCGTCGGTGGCCACGATCCCGATGCAGCTGCCGGCGTCGTCGTCCAGCGGCGGCGACGGCGGCCGTAGGGAGCGTCCGACGGGGACGCCGTCGACGGTCAGGTGCTCGGCCGAGCCGAAGTTGGTCAACAGCAGCACGCCGACCGTCGCGTCGATCTCCTCCAGCCGACGCGACGCCGTGCCGATGCCGCCCTTCCAGCCGCAGCAGATCATCCCCGTCCCGGCGCCGACTGCACCCTCGGCCACCGGGCCTGCGGCCGCAGTGGCGACGGCGGCCCGCACGTCGTTGGCCGAGATCTGCGTGCGACGGGCGTCGTTGAGGGTCGAGTCGTCGCACTCGCCGACCATGGGGATGACCACGTCGTCGACACCGAGCGAAGGGTCGAGGTCGGCCAGCAAGTCCACCAGGGCGTCCCAGGCTCGCCCCACCTGCATGGTGGACGTCAGCAGGATCGGCGTCGCGAGCACACCCCACTCGGCCACCTGGATCGCCGACGTGAGCTCGCCGGCGCCGTTGAGTACGGCGACGCCCGCGGGGACCGGCCGGCGCATGACATCCAGCGGCGGGCCGGCGAGGATGGCCGTGACGCCGGTCCGGGCGACGCCCCGTCCAGCCGGCGGATCGGCCTCGTCGCGCCAGACCGTTGAGTGCCCAACCTGGACACCAGGCACGTCCGTGATGGCGTTGACCGGCCCCGTCGGCAGCCGCCCGATCTCGATCCCCAGGTCGCGCGCCCGGACACGCGGTGCAGGCGGCGGCATCGGCCGGCGACTCTAGTGAGCGCCACCGGTGGCGGCGGCGGGTGCGTTTGTGTCGACGTAAACCGCGCTTAGCGCGGCATTCCCCGACATAAGCGATCGGGCTCGCAGCGGGATCGGGCCCGATACGGTCGGCGGCGTGGGGACGCTCGCCATGCCGGTGGTGTGGGCGCCGGGATCCGACGCTCATCGCGTGACGTCAGGCGTGTGGTGCGGCGTCAGCATCGACGCCGACGAGTTGCCCGAGCGAAGTCAAGTCCTCCTCGAGGCCTGCCGCGAGTCCGGGGCCCCGATCCACGAGGCGGTCGACCACGGTCTGGACGCGCTGCTGGCCGTCCACGAGCCCCGGTTCCTCTCCGTCCTGGAGTCCGCGCACGAGCGCTGGGTGGCCGACGGCCACCTCGAGGACCCCGGCGCGCCGTATGCGATCGCGTACTGGTTCCCTGCCGTCGCTGGCCGCCACGGCGGCGACCCGGACCGCGCTGCGGCGACGATCAGGGCAGAGCTGGGCCGGTACGCCATGGACACCATGACCCCTGTGGGCGAGGGCACCTGGGCCGGCGCCAAGGCGGCCAGCGATGCGGCGGCCACCGCCTCCGACCTCGTCCTGGCTGGTGCGCCGGCCGCCTACGCCATCTGCCGGCCCCCGGGTCACCACGCCGGTCCTGGATTTTTCGGCGGAAGTTGCTATCTCAACAACGCCGCCGTCGCCGCCGCCCGGCTCCGGCGAGGCGGCGCGAGCACCGTCGCCATCGTGGACATCGACGCCCACCACGGCAACGGCACTCAGGCCTGCTTCTGGGACGACCCGTCCGTCCTCTACTGCTCGCTCCACGTCGACCCGGGCGCGGGTTGGTTCCCTCACACCGTCGGCTACGCCGACGAGGTCGACCGGCCGGCCACGAACCACAACCGTCCGCTGCCCCCGGGCACCGGCGACCTGCGCTGGCTCGACACACTTGACGGCCTGGTGCAGATCATCGAGCGCTTCGCGCCCGAGGCGGTCGTGGTGTCGCTGGGCGTCGATACCGCGGTCGAAGATCCGAACAGCCCGTTCGAGGTGACGGCCGAGGGGTTCGCCGCCGCCGGCCGCCGTATCGGCGAGCTGAGCCGGCCCACCGTCCTGGTCCACGAGGGCGGCTACGTGCTGGCGACCCTGGCCGGGCACACCTTGGCCGTCCTCGACGGGTTCGAGGCTACGTCCGGCGTGCCGCCAGCCCCCATGACAGCTCGCTGAGCTGCTCGGCCACCAGCCCGGTGAAGCCGGCGGTGGCCAGCGTGGAGAGCGTGTCGTCGACGTACCAGGGGAACTCCTCATCGAACAACGCGTCGACATCCTCGTGCCGCATCCGGTCCCGCACTCCCTCGACGGCGGCGCGGCCGGCCACCATGAGGTCTCCTACGACGAACCGGCCACCGGGCTCCAGCCTCGACGCGACCGCGGACACCAGCGCCCCCTTCTCCTCGACGGTCAGGTGGTGGACGGCATACGTGCTGATGACGACGTCGAACCGGTCGTCACCGGCCAGCGCCTCGAGGACGTCCGACTGCACGAGCTCCGCCCGCGGGCCCAGCTTGCGGGCGGCGAGCTCCAGCATCCGCGCCGACACATCGACGCCGACCAGGCGCCGGCAGGCCGGGAGGCGGGCGGACAGGTTCCCCGTGCCGATCCCCAGGTCGATCACCGCGTCGCCGGGCTGCACGGCCGCCCGGGCCAACACCCAGTCCAGCGTGGCCTGGTACCCGGCGCGAACGGGGTGCGACTCGTCGTGCACATCGTCGTCGTAGCCGTCCGCCTCATGGTCATGGTTGAAGGTGTCGGCGTGGACGCTGCGCATCGGGATCACGCTAGCGAGGTGGATACCGTGGCCGACCATGTCGACAAACCGCTACGACGTGATCGTCATCGGAGGCGGGCACAACGGCCTCGTGGCCGCGGGCCTCCTGGCCAAGGCCGGACAGCGGGTCGTGGTGCTCGAGCGGAGGGAGAAGGTGGGCGGCGCGGCGATCACGGAGACGCCGTGGGGGCCGGACTACAAGATGACCGCCCTCTCGTACGTGGTGAGCCTCATGCCTCCCACCATCGTCCGCGAGCTGGAGCTGGAGCGTCACGGCTACAAGGTGCATCCCCAGGGCCCGTACTTCGCGCCCTATGCCGATGGCCGCCACCTGCAGCTGGCCGACGACCCGGGGCTGCGGCACAAGGAGATCTCGAAGTTCTCACCGCGGGACGCGGACGCCATGGAGGAGTGGGACACGTGGCTCGCCGGCATGGCCGACGTCCTCGGCCCCCTGCTGTCCCAGGTGCCGCCGAAGGTGGGCTCGAAGCGGCCCGGCGACCTGCTGGACCTGTCCCGTCTCGGGTGGCGGCTGCGGGGGGTGGACGTGAGAATGGCGGGGGATCTCACCCGGTTGTTCACCTCGAGCATCTCCGACCTCCTCGACGAGCACTTCGAGAGCCCGCAGCTCAAGGGGATCCTGGCGGTCAGTGGTGTGATCGGCACCTGGGCCGGGCCCCGCTCGCCCGGCACCGCGTACGTGACGGTGCACCACAAGGTGGGCGACGTCGGCGACGGCGGTCGCCTGGGCGCGTGGGGGTTCCCGGAAGGAGGTATGGGCGCGGTGTCCGACGCACTGCATGCGGCGGCTCGCCAGTTCGGCGCCGAGGTGCGCGTGAACGCGCCGGTCGCCCGCATCGACGTCGCCAACGGCCGGGTCACCGGCGCCACGTTGGAGTCGGGCGAGGAGCTCCGGTCCTCGGTCGTCATCGCCACGACCCATCCCAAGATCACCTTCTTGCGCCACCTGGATGCCGCCCACCTCCCGCCAGACTTCGTGACGGCCATCGAACGCTGGAGGACGCGCTCGGGCACCGTGAAGGTCAACCTGGCCCTCGATCGGCTCCCCCGGTTCGCCAGCCATCCGGAGCCGGCTCCCGACGTCTACGGCGGAACCATCGTCCTCGCCCCTTCGCTCGATGCGGTGGAACAGGCGTTCCAGGAGGCGGTCACGGGTCGGCCAGCCTCGCACCCGTTCGCCGACATCTGCATCCCCAGCGTGTTCGATGCCACCCTGGCGCCCGAGGGGCACCACGTGATGAGCCTGTTCACCCAGTGGGTGCCCTGCGACTGGGCCGCCGCGCCCCACCGAGCCGAGCTGGAGGCCTACGCCGACCGGGTGGTGGCGGGGGTGGAGGAGGTGGCGCCGGGGTTCACGTCCTCGATCCTGCACCGTCAGGTCATCGGGCCTCATGAGATGGAGCAGACCTACGGCCTTCTGGGGGGCAACATCTTTCACGGCGAACTGTCGACCGGGCAGCTCTTCCACATGCGTCCGGTCCCCGGCTACGCGGACTACCGGACGCCGATCACGGGGCTGTACATGGCCGGCTCGGCCACCCACGGGGGCGGAGGCGTCACCGGCATCCCTGCCCTCAACGTGGTGGCGGCCGTCGGACACGACCGGCGCCGGGCCCGTTGGCGGTGGGTGCGTGCTGACGGATGAGTCAGCGATGTGGAACAGGTGTGCCATGATGCCGTGAGCGGCTGCACAAGGGGGAGCGACATGCAGCATCGGAACACACATCTGGGTGCGGCGGTCATCGCCGCGATAGCCCTGGCCCTCGGAGTCGTGAGCATCACCGGCCCCGCCCGGGCGCAGGACAAGCAGGTCTTCTCCGTCGGCACCACGCAGGACATCGACAGCATCAACCCGTTGGTCGGGGCGCTCGTCATCGACTACGAGATCTGGAACCTGCAGTACGCCACGGTGACGGACAAGGCGGCGCAGGACTTCTCAGTCATCCCCGGCCTGGCCGAGTCGTGGGAGATCAGCGACGACGGGCTGACCGTCACCTACACCTTCCGCGAGGGCTTGCAGTGGAGCGACGGTGAGCCGCTCACGGCCGAGGATGCCGCCTACACCATCAACCGCTCCCGGGACGAGGAGTGGATCAACCACGTCAGCACCACCGCCAACCTGGAGGCGGAGGCCGTCGACGACCGCACGCTGAAGGTCACCAGCTCGGTCCCCGACCCCAAGCTCCCGGTGATGGACGTCTACATCGTCCCCAAGCACATCTACGAGCAGTACGACGCCGAGGCGATCTACGAGTACGACGGCCAGGATGGCGTCGGATCCGGCCCCTTCACGGTCACCGACGTGACCAAGGGAGAGTTCGTCCGGATGGAGAAGAACCCCAACTGGCACGGCAAGGAGCCGGTCATGGACGAGGTGGTCTTCCGGATCTTCGCCGACGCCGACGCGCAGTTCCAATCGCTCAGCGCGGGCGAGCTCGACGCTGTCGACGACGTCCCGGTCGAGGTGTTCAGCACCCTGGCGGCCGACGGCGATCTCGCTCCCATCGCCGGCAACCAGGGCGACTTCCACGAGCTGGCCATGAACTCCGGGTGCGGCACTCTGGGCGACGGTCACCCCGCGCTCAAGGACGTCAAGGTCCGCCAGGCCATCAACCACGCCATCGATCGGGAGCTGCTGGTCGAGAAGGTGCTCAACGGGAATGGCACGCCTGGTGTCGGCCTGCCAGTCTCGGCCGAACCGTCGTGGTACGACCTCGGCCTGACCGACGACGAGAAGTTCGGCTTCGACCTCGAGAAGGCCAAAGCGCTCCTGGACGAGGCCGGGTGGACTGATGCCGACGGCAACGGCGTGCGGGAGAAGGATGGGCAGGAGCTGCGGCTGCGCCTCTTCGACATCCCGGGAGCGGTGAGCCAGGACAACACCCCTTTCGTCGTCGACTGGTTGGGCCAGATCGGCATCCCGACCGAGGTCAGCTCCTACGAGGACACACAGCTCACGCCGATCATCGGCAAGGGCGAGTTCGACCTGTTCCTCTGGGGCTGGACGCCTTTCGTCGACCCGGACCCGATGCTGTCCTACTTCACCTCGGCCCAGGTGACGACCGATCCGGAGGTACCGCTCTACAACGACGCCAACTGGTGCAACGAGGAGTACGACGCGCTCTACGAACAGCAGAAGGTGGAGCTGGACCCGGACAAGCGCCGCGAGATCGTGCAACAGATGCTGAAGATCTTCTACGAGGACGCGCCGTATGCCGTGCTCTACCAGTACGACATCCTGCAGTCGATCCGACAGGACCGCTGGACCAACTTCGTGCGCCAGCCGGCCGAGACCGGACCGGTGCTCTTCACCAACACCTCACCGGCCTACGTGGAGCTGCAACGGGTCGAGGGTGACGGTGGCGGAGGCGGTGGATCGAACACGGGGCTGATAATCGGGGTGGCCGCGGCCGGCGTGGCCGTGATCGTCGGGGCCGGGTTGTTCGCCCGTAGCCGGCGCCGCCAGGACGACGACGACCGGGAGTGATCGGCAGCCGCTGGTGAACGCCCGTTACCTGGCGCGCCGCTTCGTCAGCGCGTTCGGCATGCTGGCCTTCGTCCTGGTCTTCAACTTCTTCCTGTTCCGCATCGTCGACAGCGACCCGCTGGCCAAGTACCGAGGGCGGGTGCTGACCGCCGAGCGGCGCCAGGAGATCATCGAGAAGTTCGGGTTGGACGGCTCCAAGTGGACGCAGTTCGTCCGCTACGTGCGCCAGACCCTCCGGCTGGACTTCGGCTACTCGACGGACTCCGGCCGGCGGGTCTGGGCCGTGATCACCGAGGCGCTGCCCAACACGCTCTGGCTGGTCGGGCTCTCGACGGTGATCACGGTGGCGCTCGGGTTATGGATCGGAGCGAAGGCCGGCTGGCGACGGGGCAGCCGATTCGACAAGACCAGCACCGGCGCCTCGATGGTCCTGTACGCCATGCCCGAGTTCTGGCTCGGGATGCTGCTGCTCGTCTTCTTCGGGGCGCGCACGGGCTGGTTCCCTGTCGGCGGTGTCCGGGACCTGACGCGTGACCTGTCCGGCTTTGCCGCGGTGGTCGACCGCTTGCACCATCTGTTCCTGCCGGCGTTGACCTTGGTGCTGGCCTACCTCGGCTCGTACTCGCTCATCATGCGCTCGTCGATCCTCGAGACGGTGCGAGAGGACTATCTCACCGTGGCCCGAGCCAAGGGCCTCCGGGACGACGAGGTGATGCGCCGCCACGCCGTGCCCAACGCGCTCCTGCCGTCGGTGTCGCTCATCGCCATCGGCTTCGGTTTCGTGGTCGGCGGCGCCATCACGACCGAGACGGTCTTCAGCTATCCGGGTCTCGGCCTCGCCACGTCGGACGCGATCAAGAACAACGACCTGGCCATGCTCCAGGCCTTGTTCTTCCTGTCGAGCACCGCGCTGATCGTCGCCAACCTGGCCGCCGACCTGCTGTACGGCTACCTCGATCCCCGCATCAGGAGGGCTGACGGGTGAGGGAGCGGCGCGAGCGAGCCCACCCGAGCGGCGAAGAGCGGGAAGTCCGGTGACGATCGCGACCGCAGGGCCGTCGTCGCCCCGTCAGCTGGCCTGGGCTCGCCGGCGCCGGTCGGCCGCTCGGTTCTCGCGGCAGCTGCTGAGCGACCGCGCCGGCGTGGCTGGCCTGGCCGTGCTCGTCTTCTTCGTGGTGGTGGCGCTCGCCGCGCCGCTGCTGGTCTCGGCCAGCGAGCTGTCCGCCACCGCCGGGCGGGGCAACCCGGACCTGGCCCCGCCCAGCGCCGAGTTCCCGCTCGGGACCGACGAGATAGGCCGCAGCGTCCTCGCCCAGCTCATCTGGGGCGCCCGCATCAGCCTGTTCATCGGTGTGGTGGCCACGCTCGTAGCCGTCGTGATCGGCTCCACCGTCGGCGTCACCGCCGGCTTCGTCGGCGGCCGCACCGAACGGCTCCTGATGGCCGTCGACGACTGGTTCCTCGTCATCCCCTTCCTCCCGCTGGCCATCGTGCTGGCCGCGGTGCTCGGATCGTCAGCAACGACGCTCGCCGTCGTCATCGGCGTCACGAGCTGGGCCGGCAGCGGGCGCCTCCTCCGGGCTCAGGTGCTGTCGGTGAAGGAGCGGCTCTTCATCGAGCGATCCCGAGCGCTGGGAGCCAGCGGCTGGCACATCGTGACCCGCCACGTCCTTCCCCACACCGCGCCGTTGATCCTGGCCAACGCCATCCTCACCGTGCCCGGCGCCATCCTGGCCGAGTCGACGCTCGCGTTCCTCGGCTTCGGCGATCGCCTGCAACCTTCCTGGGGGAAGATGCTGGAGGGCGCCCTCTCCAGTGGGGCACTGACGGTCGGCGCGTGGTGGTACTACTGGCCTCCCGGCCTGTGCATCGTGGCGGTGGTGCTGGCCTTCACGGTCGTGGGTCGGGCCCTCGAACGCATCCTCGACCCTCGGCTGGTCGACCGGCCCATGAGCCGATGACCGGCTCGGCCGTGCTCTCCGTGCGCGACCTGCACGTCACCTACCACGGCTCCAGCGGGGCCGTACCGGCAGTGCGGGGCGTGAGCCTGGACGTCCACGAGGGCGAAACCGTGGGCGTGGCCGGTGAGTCGGGGTGCGGCAAGTCGACCGTGGCGATGGCCCTGCTACGGCTCCTTCCGGCCGGCACCCGGACGGACGGAGAGATCCTGCTCGACGGCGAGGACGTCCTCGCCATGCGGGCGGGACGTCTCCGGGCCGTCCGATGGGCGGGCGCCTCCATCGTCTTCCAGGGTGCACAGCACGCGCTCAATCCGGTGCAGCGCATCGGTGACCAGATCACCGAGGCTCTCCGGGTGCACAACATCAAGGGCACCAAGGCGGGCAGCCTGCTGGAGCTGGTGGGCCTGCCCACCCGCCGGGCCGATGCCTACCCCCACGAGCTGTCCGGTGGGCAGAAGCAGCGGGTGATGATCGCCATGGCACTGGCCTGCGACCCCCGCCTGCTCATCGCCGACGAGCCGACCACCGCACTCGACGTGATGGTGCAGGCCCAGGTGCTGGCGCTCCTCGAGCGCATCCAGTCCGAGCGGGGGTTGGCGACGATCTTCATCACCCACGACCTCTCCGTCCTCTCGTACGTGGCCGACCGCCTCGTGGTGATGTACGCCGGACGGGTCGCGGAGGAGGGCCCGGCCGCCGCCGTCCTCGACGATCCGCAGCACCCGTACACCCGGGCCCTGGCCGGCGCATTTCCGACCATCGGCGATTCAGCCTCCCGGTTCGCCCCCGCCGGCCTCCCCGGAGACCCCCCGGATCCTGCCGCGGTGCCGCCCGGTTGCGCGTTCCACCCCCGCTGCCCGGTCGTCATCGACGCCTGCCCCCTTACTGACGTCGAGCTGCGCCCCGTCGGGGACGGCGATCGTCGCGCCGCGTGCCTGCTGGTCCCCACGGTCGCCGGGACCCTCTCGTGAACGGTGCCGACCCGCTCCTCGACCTGGCCGGGGTCGAGGTGCACTTCCCGCCCCGCCAGCGGGGCGGATCGGTGGCCAAGGCGGTGGACGGCGTCGACCTGCAGGTGCGGCGGGGCGAGGTGCTCGCCTTGGTGGGCGAGTCGGGCTGCGGCAAGACGACGCTGGCGCGCGCCGTGCTCGGCCTCCAGCCGGTGACCGCGGGCGAGATCCGCTTCGGAGGGCGCCCGGTCGACCGGACGCGCGCCGGCCTGCGTGCGCTGCGGCGCCAGGCGCAGCTGGTGTTCCAGGATCCCACGGGCTCGCTCAACCCCCGCCAGACGATCTACGAGATCGTGGCCGAAGGGCCCCGCATCCACCGGCTGCCCGACGAGCAGCTGTTGGTGACCGACGCGCTCGCCCGCTGCGGGCTGCGCCCACCCGAGCGGTTCGTGTTGCGCTATCCCCACGAGCTCTCCGGCGGCCAGCGGCAGCGGGTCGTCATCGCCGGCGCCATGGTGATGTCGCCCGAGCTGCTCGTGGCCGATGAGCCGGTGTCCAGCCTCGACGCGTCGGTCCGGGGCGAGATCCTCCGGCTGCTGCTGGAGCTGGTCCACACGCAGGACGTCACCGTGCTCGTCGTCACCCACGACCTCGGACTGGCCTGGAACATCGCCGACCGCATCGCGGTCATGTACCTCGGGCGGATCGTCGAGGTCGGCCCCGCCGCCGAGATCCTCGAGGCGCCCCAGCACCCATACACCAGAGCGCTCCTGTCGGTGGTGCCGGAGGCCCACCGCATGGATCAGGAGATCCTGATCGGCGAAGCCCCCGACCCCACTCGCATCCCCCGAGGCTGCCGGTTCAATCCGCGCTGCCCGATGCTGCGCAGCGGTCGAGCCGAGGAGCTCGGCGTGGCCAGCGCCTGCCAGGCCGACGACGTCGCGCTGCAGCCCACCGACCACGACCGCGCGGTCGCCTGCCACGCGGTCCACGCCGCCGCCAGTCCCGCGGCGAGTTGACCTGCCGGCCGACCGGCCGGCTCACAGCAGATCGCGGGTGATGAGCTCCTCCCAGCGACGGGACAGGAACGGGGCGCCGTCCTCGAAGGTGTCGAGCTCGATCGTCACGAGGAAGGCCTCTGGGCTCCCGTCGACGGCGAGCCGCGCCTCCGCCGCGCAGGTCACGTCGGGCCAGGCCAGGTCGAAGCGGCACCGGGCCCGGGCGGACGCGCGGCCGGGATCGAGGAGGGGCACCGTGACCTCTCCCTCGTAGCGGTCGGTCACCTGTACCCCATGCGTCCCGCGGTAGGTACCGCCGTGGTCGACGGCGGCGGTCGTCGTCCGGGCGAGCACGTCGTGCTCGATCCGCCAGACCGGTCGTGGGTCGTCCCGATCCCCGTCCTCGTCCTCGTCGTCGGGTTGCGGTGCGTGGAATCGTGGGGGTTCGGCGATCTGATCCGGACCCTCGAGGATGGGCAGGCGGAGCCTGATCGAGGACCGCTCCACGGACAAGCTCACGGGGGTCGGTGGGGGCCAGGTGTTGGGCCAATCGGTGCCGGCCAGTGAGAGCCGGATGCGATGGCCGGTTGGGAACACATAGGCGGCCGCTTCCAGTTCGACGACCACGTCCACCGCCTCCCCGACGGGCATCGCCTCCGGCGCCGTGGAGCTGGTGCGGTGGGTCAGGTTCAGCATGCCGCGGGTGACGACAGCCGAGGTGCCGTCCGGGAACACATCGTTGAGCTTGGCGGAGATCCACGCCACTGGGGCCGTACTGCGCAGCGTGAGCTGCACCTGAGGGTGGCCGAGGATCTCGACGGGGCCCTCGGCCACCGGCCAGTCGTACACCAGCGACCAGGCGTCGTCTCCGCGCTGGTCCTGCGGTTGGCCCCACGGCAGCTGCCCGGCGCAGGAGATCCACGCGCTGGTGCCGACGTCGGGTCGCACCGCGAGGACATCGTCGCCGCTGCCGGCCGCCGTCAGATCCAGCGTTGAGGACCGCTCCAGGGGCCATCCCGGCTCGGCCCGCCACACGCCCGCGTGCTCGGCCAGGTCCGGCTCCGGCCGGGTGGCGTGGCGGACGAAGACGCGGATCGGTGGCTCCCGGTCGACGCCGTTGTCCTCGTCGCGCAGCCAGCGGCCGAACCACTGGATCATCTCGGGCACCAGGTCGATGTGGGGACCGGGCAGCGAGGTCGCCGTCGACATGTGGCTCCACGGCCCCATCAGCAGGGCCTTCGGGCATCGGAGCGCAGCGAACGTGCGCAGCGAGTTGTTGCGGTACCCGTCCGCCCAGCCACCGACCAGCATGGTGGGGCAGGTGATGCGGGCGTAGTGAGGACGCAGCGAGCCGTGGCGCCAGTAGGGGCCATCTCGTTGCTCGCGCAACCATCGCAGCAACCACGGCTCGGTGCGCCCGATCCGCCGCCGCCACTCCTCACGCCACCCGTCGCCGAACACCTCCGGCACCGGTGGCAGCGCGTTCATGGGCGTCATGTAATGGCAGTAGTCGACCAGGTCGACGGCGCGGAGAACTCCGCCCATGTAGTGGACATCGTCGGTGTAGCGGTCGTCCGTCGCGTAGATGGCGAGGATGGCACCGAGACCCGGCGGCCGTTCGCAGGCCACCTGGATCGCATTGAACCCGGAGTAGCTGGTTCCGAACATCCCGACCCGCCCGTTCGACCACGGTTGGCCGGCCAGCCACGCGATCACCTCGGCCAGATCGCGTTGCTCGACCTCCGAATACTCGTCGGTGGCGTCGCCCTCGGACGATCCGGTGCCGCGTACGTCGACCCGACAGACCGCAAACCCACCCTCGTTCACCAACCGGTCGTACTCCGGGCGATAGGCGGCGGTGATGTCGTCCT
>DASTFY010000295.1:0-2063 GCA_035719525.1 Acidimicrobiales bacterium | reverse complement strand
CCGTCCAGGTTCACGCAGCCCTCGCCGTTGATGACGAGGCCGGTGTGCTGGTCCCGCATGGCGGTGTCGAACCACATGGGGACACCGCCGATGGCCTCGACCAGGCGCTGGAAACCGCTGAAGTCGACCTCGATGTAGTGGTTGATGGGAATGCCCAGCGACTCCTGGATGGTGTCGATCAGGGTCTGTCGGCCGTTGGAGTAGGCCGTGTTGATGCGGTCCTCCGAGCCCGTGCCGGCGATGGGCAGCCAGAGGTCACGGGGGATCGACAGGAGCTTGACCCGCTCGGCGTCGGGCTCGACCCGGGCCACGAGGACGGTGTCGGAGCGCTGCCCGCCCGGCTCGGTGCCGTCGAAGAAGGCGCCGGCGTCGGCGGCATCGTCATCGAGGTCCTCGCGGGAGTCCGAGCCGACGAGCAGGAAGTTCTGGGGCTCACCCGTGGCCGCCGAGGCCAGGGTGATGTCGCCGTAGCGGGGGATCTGCTCGAAGCGGTAACGGGCGTACCCGATCAGGCTCGCCGCGGCCAGGCAGCCCACCGAGGTGAGCACGCCGACGCCGATGAGCGCTCGCTGGCGCCACGTCCGGTGCTTCCGGGGGCGGCGCGCGTCGGGCTGCTCCGCGGGTGAGGAGGGGGCCGGTTCGCCGGAGGACGAGTCGGCGCGCCGTCCGCGCCTGCGCTTCGCCATGCGGCCGGAAGGGTAGTGCTCCGTAACCAAACCGCAATGTCAGGCCGCGACGGCGCTCAGTCGGCCCGCCAGCCCGACCAGGCGTCGACGACGACGGAGACGACGGGGCCCGGGGGCGGGGCGTCGACGTACTGCGGGTAGCGCTCGGTCAGGGCATCCACGGCCTCAGCGAAGGCGGCGCCCTCGGTGATCACCGTGGCCGTTCCCCGCATTCGGACCCACCACAGGCGCTCCCAGTCGTCCTCGTAATGGTCGACCAGCACGGTCACCTCCGGGTGGGCCCGAATGTTGGTCAAGCGGCGCAGGCGGGTGGTCGACTTGGGCTTCTGGTCGACGATGCTGACCAGCCGGTCACCCTCGATCAGGGCGAAGGTGATGGGGACGACGTCGACGCCGAGGCCGGGGTTGACGGTGGCCAGGCGGGCCACCCGGGCCGAGGCGACCAGCGCCCGGGCCTCGTCGGTCTCCACGTCAGTCCGGCCGGGGTTCCTTGGGCAGGCCGAGCACCCGCTCCCCCACGATGTTGCGCTGGATCTGGGCCGTCCCGCCCCAGATGGTCTCGGATCGGCTGAAGAAGAAGGCCGACTGCAGCACACTGGCCGGGTAGTCCTCATTGGTGCGCCGGGCGCCGTAGCCCGGCACCGACTCCTCCGCATCCACGTTGCCGGTGAGCACCTGGCCGCCCATGCCGGCGATGTCGATCGCCAGCTCCATCACGTCGCGGTGGTACTCCGACCAGAACATCTTGTTGGTGGCGCCCAGGGCGGCCACGCCGAGGTCCTTGCTCCCGGTGAGGACCGAGGACAGCGAGCGCAGGCCGTTGACCTTCATGATCTGGACCATGGACCAGGCGTGGGCCAGGCCTTGGCGCACGCGAGGATCGTCGGCCGTGCCGTTGGCCTTGGCCATCTGGGTGATGCCCTCCAGCTCCTTCTCGAAGCGGCGGTAGCCGGTTGTGGCGGAGGTTCCCCGCTCGAAGCCGAGGGTGGTCATGGCCACCTTCCAGCCGCCGTTGACGCCGCCCACCACGTTGTCCTTGGGGCACCGGGCGTCGGTGAAGAACACCTCGCAGAACTCCGCCGTGCCGTCGGGCTGGGTGATGCCGCGCACCTCGACGCCGGCCTGGCGCATCGGCACGAGCAGATACGAGATGCCCTTGTGCTTCGGCGCGTCGGGGTCGGTGCGCGTGAGCAGGAAGCAGTAGTCGGCGTGGTGGCCACCCGTCGTCCAGACCTTCTGTCCGTTGATGATCCACTCGTCACCGTCGAGAACCGCTGTGGTCTTCAGGCTGGCGAGGTCGGAACCCGAGTTCGGCTCGGAGAACCCCTGACACCAACGCGTCGTACCGCTGAGGATGCCCGGCAGGAACTGCTTCTT
>DASTFY010000294.1:0-7534 GCA_035719525.1 Acidimicrobiales bacterium | reverse complement strand
ATCTTCGACAGCCAGTACGACCAGTACCGCGGCGTGGTCAGCTCCATCCGGGTCATGAACGGGCGGCTGGCCACCAACGCCAGGGTCCGCTTCATCCAGGCTCGCACCGAGCATGACGCGGACGAGATCGGCGTGCGCCTGCCGGTCCCGACGCCGGTGCCGGAGCTGGGGCCGGGAGAGGTCGGGTATCTGATCGCCGGCATCAAGGACGTCGGCCAGGCGAGGGTGGGGGAGACCGTCACCGACGCCGGGCGGCACGGAGGTTCTGCGCTGGCCGGTTACAGCACGCCCAAGCCGATGGTGTTCTGCGGGCTCTACCCGGTGGACGGCGACGACTTCGAGAACCTGCGCGAGAGCCTCGAGAAGCTGCGCCTGAACGACGCGTCCATCACGTACGTGCCCGAGACCTCAGGCGCGCTCGGGTTCGGCTTCCGCTGCGGGTTCCTGGGACTGCTGCACATGGAGATCGTGCGGGAGCGCCTGGAGCGGGAGTTCGACCTGGCGCTCATCGCCACCGCGCCCAGCGTGGAGTATCGCGTCCGGCGCACGGACGGTACCGAGGACGTGATCGACAATCCCGCCGGCCTGCCGGTGCCCCAGGAGATCGACTGGATCGAGGAGCCCAACCTGAAGGTCTCGATCATCACGCCGAAGGACTACACGGGCACGCTCATGGACCTGTGCCAGACGCGGCGCGGTGACATGGTGAAGCTCGAGTACCTGTCGCCCGAGCGGGTCGAGCTGCACTACCGGATCCCGCTGGCGGAGGTGGTGGTCGACTTCTTCGACCAGCTCAAGAGCCGCAGCCAGGGCTACGCCTCGCTCGACTACGAGCCGGCGGACTACTCCCGCGCCAACCTGGTCAAGGTCGACATCCTGCTCAACGCCGTCGTCGCCGACGCGTTCTCGACCATCGTCCATCGCGACAAGGCCTACGAGTACGGCCGTCGCCTGTGCGAGAAATTGCGCGAGCTCATCCCTCGCCAGTTGTTCGACGTGCCCATCCAGGCCGCCATCGGCGGGAAGATCATCGCTCGTGAGACCGTGAAGGCCAAGCGCAAGGACGTCCTGGCCAAGTGCTACGGCGGTGACATCACCCGCAAGCGCAAGCTGCTGGAGAAGCAGAAGGAAGGCAAGAAGAAGATGAAGTCCATCGGCCGGGTCGAGGTGCCCCAGGAGGCCTTCGTCGCCGCCCTCCGCCTCGAGGAGTAGACCGTCCGTCAGCGCCGTCCGCCGGAGGGGACGGCGACGCGGCGGTGCATTCGAGATGAAGTTCCGGTAACAAGGGGTGATGGCTCGGCTGGGGACGTTCCGCTCGCTCCGGCAGCGCAACGCCCGCCTGTTCTTCGCCGGGATGGCCGTGTCGAACGTCGGCACCTGGATGCAGACCACAGCCCAGGGATGGCTCGTCTATCGCCTGTCGGGCCAGGGGACGTCGCTGGGCCTGGTGCTGGCCTGCCAGTTCCTGCCCCAGCTGGTGCTCGGTCCGTGGGGAGGCGTGCTGGCCGACCGGGTGAACCGGCGCCGGCTGACCATCGCCACCCAGGCCGGCATGGCGGCGCAGGCCACGCTCCTCGGCCTGGCCGACCTCTCGGGCGTGGTGACCCTGCCCATGGTGTATGTGCTGGCGTTGGCGCTCGGCGTCCTGAGCGCGCTCGACAACCCGGCCCGGCGGAGCCTGGTGACCGAGCTGGTGGACGAGGCCGACATCGCCAACGTCCTCTCGTTGAACACGGCCGTGATGACGGGGTCGCGAGTCGTCGGGCCCGCGCTGGCCGCCGCCGCCGTAGGGCTGGTGGGCACGGGCTGGTGCTTCATCGCCAACGGGCTGTCGTTCCTGGCCGTGCTGGCCAGTCTCCTGGTGATGAACCCGGCCCAGATCCGCACCGCGACGCCGCTGCCGCGGGGCGGGCGTCCTCTCCGGGAGGGTCTCGGCTTCATCTGGCGGGATCCGGTGCTGCGGCCCACCTTCGTCGTGCTGATCGTGGTGTCGACGTTCTCGTTCAACTACGGGGTGTCGCTGTTGCTGATCGCGTCGCGCAACCTCGGGGGCGGTGTGGCCGCGTTCGGCCTGCTGCTGGCGGTCACCAGCCTCGGCAGCTTCGCCGGATCCCTCGTCATCGCCTCTCAGCAGCGCGTCGGTGCCCGCGCCCTGCTCGGGTCGCTGACCGTTCTCGGGTTGTTCTCGACGCTGATGGGAGCCGCCACCACGCTGGTGGTGGCGTTCGCGCTGGCGGTGCCGATGGGCATGGGCGGCGCGGCGTACATCGCCTCGACCAGCGGCATCATGGCGCCCCGAACCCCGCCCCACATGCGCGGCCGGGTGCTGGCCCTGCAGGCCACCGCCTTCCTCGGTTCGACGCCGATCGGAGCGCCGGTCACGGGCTGGGTCGGCGATCACTTCGGCGCCGGGTGGTCGATCGCCTACGGGGGCCTCATCGCGCTGACCTGCGCGTTGGCCGTGACGATCGCCCTGCGGGAGCGCCGCCGCGCCGCCACTCGGGCTCCTGCGGCGGTCCCCGTGGTCGTCGCCACCAGCGAACGCGCACCCTGAGGACCTCACCGGGCCTGAAACCCCGTCGGAGCCGTGGCGCTCGGTAGCCTGATCGCCACGGGCTGCGTGATCAGCAGCGATCTCGCCGCTCGTGGGTGGGTCATGCTCGACGAACGGAAGTCCAAAATCCTCCGGGCCATCGTCCGGGAGTACATCGAGACCGCTCAGCCGGTCGGGTCGTCCCACGTCGCCGCGGACGCCACCGTCGGCGTGTCCCCGGCGACCGTCCGCAACGAGATGGCGGTGCTCGAGCAGGAGGGCTACCTGCGCCAGCCCTACACCTCGGCCGGCCGGGTGCCGACGGACAAGGCGTACCGGGTGTACGTCGACCAGATCGCCCAGCCAGGCGCGCTCGACGACGTCCGCAGCCAGCAGGTCCGGGAGTTCTTCGCCTCCGCCCACGGCGCCCTGGAGCGGATGCTGCAGCACACCGCCGGCCTGCTCACGCAGCTCACCAGCTACACCGCGGTGGTCACGGCCTCCACCGCCGAGGTGGCCAAGGTGCGCTCGGTCCAGCTCGTGGCCCTGTCGGAGCGCGAGCTGATGGTGGTGGCCGTGCTCTCCAACGGCACGGTCGAGAACGTGACGTTCGAGCGCGGGCCGGACGTGTCGGACGCCGTCGTCGATGCCGCCACTGCGCTGCTCGTGCGCCATGGGGCCGGGACCAGCCTGGCCGAGCTGGGCGACGTGCCTTCGCCGCCGGGCGGGGATCCGGCCGACCACCGCGCCCACGCGCTGGCTCGACGGGGCTTGACGGAGCTCCGCGCCCGAGCCGGTCATGCCGACCAGCACCTGTACGTCGGAGGAACCGCCTCGGTGGCGTCGGCCTTCGACGCGGTGGAGGTCGTCCGCAACGTGCTGGTCACCCTCGAGCAGGAGTACGTGGTGGTGTCCCTGATCCGGGACATGCTCGACCGTGGCGCGTCCGTCGCTATCGGCATCGAGCACGGGGTCGAGCAACTGGCCGCCTGCTCCGTCGTCGTCGCACCGTACGTCGTCGAGGGCGAGGCGGTCGGCACCGTCGGACTGCTCGGCCCCACCCGCATGAACTACCCCCAAGCCCTCGCCGCGGTCGACGTGGTCAGCCAGCGCCTCGGCGAACGTCTGTCAGACGGGTAGCGGCAGTAGCCTCATCACGCCATGGCCGAGGACTTCTACGCGCTCCTGGGCGTCCGCCCGAACGCTTCGGCGGAGGACATCAAGCGCGCCTACCGGCAACGCGCGCGGGAGCTCCACCCGGACGCCAATCCGAGTGATGCGGCGGCCGAGGAGCGGTTCAAGGCCGTCTCGCGCGCCTATGAGGTGCTTTCGGATCCCCAGCAGCGGGCCATGTACGACCGGTTCGGCGAGGCGGGGGTGGCCGGATCCGCCCGCGCGCCGGGCGACGTCTTCGGGGGCGGCGGTGGGTTCGGCGACCTGTTCGACGCCTTCTTCGGCGGCAGCCCGTTCGGTGGCGGCCAATCCCGCCCGACCGGCCCTCCCCGTGGGCAGGATCTCGAGGTCGAGGCCAACATCTCCTTCGAGGCCGCCGTGTTCGGCACGACCCTCCCCGTGACGGTCAAGACGGCCATTCGGTGCGAGACCTGTGACGGCCAGGGCACCTCTCCGGGCACCAAGCCGGTGACCTGCGCCGAGTGCGCCGGAGCCGGCCAGGTGCGTCGCGTGCGCCAGAGCCTGCTGGGCCAGATGGTGACCACCTCGGCCTGCCCTCGCTGCGGGGGCTTGGGACAGCTCATCGTCACCCCGTGCGAGGCGTGTGCCGGGCATGGCCGGCGAGTCGAGGACCAGACCTACCAGGTGGACGTGCCGGCCGGCGTCGACAACGGCTCCACCCTCCGCCTCTCCGGGCGCGGCGCGGTCGGTCCGCGGCGCGGTGAAGCGGGCGACCTCTACGTCCATCTGCGGGTGCAACCGCACGAGCGGTACACCCGGGCCGGCAACGACCTGGTGACGACGGTGACGGTGTCGATCGTCCAGGCGGCGCTCGGTACCACGCTCGTCCTGCCCACCCTCGACGGCGAGGAGGAGCTCCGCGTCCCGGCCGGAACGCAGTCGGGCAAGGTCTTCACCCTTCGGGGACGAGGCGTGCCGATCGTGCGCAGCCGCGGCCGTGGTGACCTCCGGGCGCAGCTCGTGGTCGAGGTCCCGACCAAGCTCACAGCCACGCAGGAGGAGCTCCTGCGCCGCCTGGCCGAGGAACGGGGCGAAGCCGTCGACCCGCCCGAGACCGGCCTGCTCTCGCGCATCAAGTCCGCCTTCAGCTGATCGTTCCCATGGGCGGGACCGTGCCGGTGACGCCCCGCACGGCAGCGGCGCACGTCTACGTCGCCTCCCTGGCCGAACCGGCGCTGGAGGACGACGACCGGCACCACCTCGAGCGGGTGCTGCGCGTCCGGCCTGGTGCGCTCATCACCGTCTGCGATGGGCAGGGCGGGTGGCGGCTGGTGGTGCTCGGCCCGGAGCTCACACCGGCCGGCGACGTGGTGCGCGCCCCTCGTCGGCAGCCGGCCATCACGGTCGCGTTCGCGCTCGTGAAGGGCGATCGACCCGAGCTGGTCGCGCGCGCCCTGACCGAGATCGGGGTGGACGAGATCGTGCCGATGCACACCGCTCGCACGGTCGTGCGCTGGAGCGGGGCGCGGGGCGAGGCGGCACTCGAGCGGCTACGCCGGGTGGCCCGCAGCGCTGGATCCCAGTGCCGCCGGGTCTGGCTGCCCGACGTCGCGCCGGTGACGGCGCCGGCCACGCTTCTCGACGGCGTGGATGTCGCCTTGGCGGTGGCCGGGGCGGATCCGCCCAGCGTGGGACGGCCGCGCGTGCTCGTCGGCCCGGAGGGCGGCTGGTCGCCGGAGGAACTGGCCATGGCGCCCGCCATCGTCGGCCTCGGCCCCCACGTCCTGCGCACGGAGACCGCGGCCATCGTCGCCGGGACGCTCCTGGTGGCGGCCCGGGAGCGGGCGGGCTCGTCGGAGTGGTGAACGGAGCGCCGAGGGTGGTCGGCCAACGCGCTCCGTGGTCGAGAATGCACGTATGGTCGTGATCCAGGGCTCCTCAGCGTGGTCAGGCGGCTGACCCGTACTTTTTCACTCTGCGTGGTCTTTGTTGTGGTACCAATCACATGTGGTCAAGCAAGCCGACAATGAGCAGCCAGCCGGAGAAGATGGAGCCGGTTCCCCCTATGCCCGCCTGGTAGGACAGCGTCTGCGGTCCATCCGGGCGCAGAAGAAGCTCTCGCTCGACGCCGTGGAGGAACTGTCCAACGGCGAGTTCAAGGCTTCCGTGCTCGGAGCCTACGAACGCGGTGAGCGGGCGATCTCGGTGCCGCGGTTGGCCCGGCTGGCCTTGATCTACGAGGCCCCGGTCGATCAGCTGCTGCCGGAGCCCGGCGATGCCGACGGAGCCCCGCCCTCCAACCGGGGTGGCTCGGGCGAGAAGGTCGCGGTCGATCTGAGCCGCCTGTCGGAGCTGGACGGGCCGAACTTCGAGATGCTGGCCCGCTATCTCAAGATGATCCAGCATGCCCGAGGCGACTTCAACGGCAAGGTGCTGACCATCCGGGCCGATGACATGCGGGCGGTGGCGGCGATGTTCGATCTCACCATCGACCAGGCCGTCCGCAAGCTCGACGCCTGGGGTCTTCGCCTCAACCCCAACGCCCCCAAGGAGTGACGGTCGCCGGCGAGGTCGGCGGGTACGTCCACATCCCGTTCTGCGCCGCCCGCTGCGACTACTGCGCCTTCGCCACCTGGACGGACCGCGATCACCTGATCGAGGGGTACCTGGGCGCGCTGCGGACCGAGATCTCCCAGGCGGTCGCCGCCGGGCTTCCGGCGCTGACGAGCGTGTTCTTCGGTGGCGGGACGCCCTCGCTGGTCCCCGCTGGCGGTCTGATGAGCGTCCTCGCCTGTCTGCCCCTGGCGCCGGGCGCCGAGGTGACCGTCGAGTGCAACCCGGACACGGTCACGCCGGAGCTCGTTGCGGCGTACCGCGACGGTGGGGTGACCCGCCTGTCGCTCGGCGTGCAGTCGATGGTGCCCCACGTCCTGGAGCGGCTGGGGCGAACCCACGATCCCGCCAACGTGCGCCGATCGGTGGAGCTGGCGCGTGCCGCCGGATTCGCGTCCTTCAACCTCGACCTCATCTACGGCACCGTGGGGGAGTCCCTGGCCGACTGGGACAGCACCGTCCGCGAAGCACTGGCGCTCGAGCCGCCGCACGTGTCGGCGTACGGGCTCACCGTCGAAGCCGGCACGCCGCTGGCGCTCGACCCGGCCCGCTACCCCGACGACGACGACCAGGCGGCCAAGTACGAGCTGGCCGACGCCCTGTTGGTAGAGGCCGGCCTGGCCAGCTACGAGATCTCCAACTGGGCCCGGCCCGGTCACGAATGCCGGCACAACCTGCTGTACTGGTCGCAGGGGGACTACGCCGGCTTCGGGTGCGCTGCGCACTCGCATCGCGCCGGCCGCCGCTGGTGGAACGTGCACACCCCCGACCGCTACATCGCCCTCGTGTCCGCCGGAGCACCCGTGGAAGCCGCGGGTGAGGAGCTCGACGCCGAGACCCGACGCCTGGAGGGGCTCCAGCTCCAGCTGCGGACCCGAACCGGCGTGCCGGCGGGCGCCCTCGACGCATCGCAGCTTCCCGGCCTGGTGGAGGAGCAGGGCGATCGTCTCGTGCTCACCCGGGCCGGCCGGCTCGTCGCCAACGAGGTCGCGCTCCGCCTGCGCTGACCCGTCTCCGACCCTCGCCGGCGCTGATGCGACAGCGTGCCGCCGCGCCAGACGCCCTGGTAGCGTGCCGCCAGCCGGGCGCGTAGCTCAGTTGGTTAGAGCGCCACCTTGACACGGTGGAAGTCGCATGTTCGAGTCATGTCGTGCCCACGGAGAAAACCCAGGTAGATGGGTATTTTCTCGGCGGCGATCCGAGTGGCGATGTTGCCAGGTGCACACCCGGTGCACAGGAGTGTCGGGTCGTCCT
>DASTFY010000293.1:0-2734 GCA_035719525.1 Acidimicrobiales bacterium | reverse complement strand
TCCGACGAGACGGCGCGGATCGCGCCGGTCCTGGCCCGGCTGCTCACCGACCGGCTCACCGCCGCACTCGGCGGGGTGGCCGCCGTCGAGGCGTTCGGCAAGGCCGCGATCGTCGGCAGCGCCGGCGAGATCGAGCACGGCGGGGCACTCATTCATACGCCGTACTTCGGCAACCTGATGCGTGAGTTCCTCGACGGCGAGTCGATCATCTGCTTCGCCGACACCCGCGCCGACGCCGGTGAACCGCTGGTCGTACCGCTGTGGCACAAGTCCCACGCGGCGACCCGCAGCCACTACCAGACGGTCACCACGCGGGTGCCCGACGCCCCGCGCTCGGACGAGATCGTGATCATCGCGGCCGCGTCAACCGGCCCCCGGCCGCATCCCCGCATCGGGGACCGCACCACCGACCCCGCTATCACTACGAAGAATTTGGAGAGTGTTCTGTCATGAAGCTGCGCAAAGTCGTGACTGTCGTCGAAGAGATCCGGACCGAGGGCGGCCGCGAGGTCTCGCCCCCGGCCCGCGTCGCCGTCGTGGCGGCCGTGATCGAAAACCCTTGGGCCGGAGAGGGTTTCGTCGAGGACCTGGCGCCGGGCATTGACGCCACCGCGTCCGATGTCGGCGCCCTGCTCACCCCCCTGGTGCTGGAGGCGCTCGAGGCTCCTGCGGAGGCGTACGGTAAGGCCGCCATCGTCGGGCTCGACGGTGAGGTCGAGCACGGCTCGGGCCTGATCCACACCCTCAAGTTCGGTGACCACTTCCGCAAGGCGGCCAACGCGACCACGCTGCTGCCCGCCGTCGAGAAGCGCGGCCCCGCGGGCGTGCTCTTCGATATCCCGCTCAAGCACATCACCGACGCCACGATCCGGTCCCACCATCAGACGGTGGAGGTGCGGATCGCCGACGCCCCGCACCCCGACGAGATCGTGGTGGCGCTCGCCGCCGCCGCCCAGGGACGCCCACAGCAGCGGCTGGCGCCGCTGTCGACCGAGCAGTGATATGACCAGACTGACGCTCGTGCTGCTGCACGGAGTGGGTCTCGACCACACCATGTGGGACCCGGTGGTCGCTCTTATGGCCAGCGAAGCCGAGGTGGTGACGCCCGACCTGCCGGGCCACGGTGCGCGTCCACCGGCACCCGCAGGCGTCACGCTTGCCGAGCTCGCCGACGGAGTGGCCGCCGACATCCCGCCCGGCTCGCATCTGGTCGGTTTCTCGCTCGGCGCCCTGGTGGCCCAGCACCTGGCCCTGCACCGGCCCGCACTGGTGGCGACGCTCACCTCGGTCAGCTCGGTATGCCGGCGCACCGCCGAGGAGCGCACGGCTGTCCTCGACCGTCTGCGCACCGCCGAGCGCGATTTCGCCGCGAGCGCTGCGGCGTCGCTGCGCCGGTGGTATGACGGCACCGAGGTCGACCCGGAACAGGTGCGCCGCACCGAGGCCACGCTGCTGGCCAACGACCGGGACAGCTTCCTGAATTGCTACCGCGTCTTCGCCACCGCGGACGCGGAGCTCGGACCCGAGCTGGGCCGAATTGCCGTTCCGGCACTGGCCGTCACCGGCGAACACGATCCTGGGTCCACACCGGAGATGACCCGGCGGCTGGCCGAGGCGATGCCCGACTGTCGAGCCGTCATCGTGCCCGGCGCACGCCACATGCTCCCCGTCGAACGGCCCCGGGAGTTCGTCGATTGCCTGTCCACCTTCATCGGAGCGAACACACATGTCTGACCAAACGAAACTGCAGCACTTCATCGGCGGCGAGCGGGTGCCCCCCGCCTCCGGCGAGTACTTCGAGAGCACCAACCCCGCCACGCGCGAGGTGCTCTACCACGCCGCTCGCGGCAATGCCGCCGATGTCGACGCGGCGGTCGACTCAGCGCGCGCCACCTTCGACGATCCGCGCTGGCGCGACCTCAGCCAGACCCGCCGGGGTCACCTGCTGCGCCGGCTCGGCGACCTCATCGGCGAGCACGCCGAGGAGCTCGCCCGGTCCGAAAGCCAGGACAACGGCAAACTGCTGCGCGAAATGCGCGGCCAGTTGGCCACCCTGCCGGAGTACTACTACTACTACGCCGGCCTGGCGGACAAAATCCAAGGGGACGTCGTTCCCACCTCAGACCGCAAGGTGCTGAATTACACCTCGCGCGAGCCGCTCGGCGTGGTGGGGGCGATCACCCCCTGGAACTCGCCCCTGACCCTGACGACGAGCAAGCTGGCCCCCGCCCTATGCGTCGGCAACACGGTGGTGATCAAGCCGTCGGAGTACACGTCGGCGACGGTTCTTCGGCTCGCCGAGCTGGTCATCGAGGCCGGCTTCCCGCCGGGGGCGGTCAATATCGTGACCGGGTTCGGCGTCGAGGCCGGGCAGCCGCTGGTGGATCACCCTGCCCTGGCCAAGATCTCGTTCACCGGCAGCACGGCCACGGGTGCGCGCATCGCGTCTTCAGCGGCCGGCCGGTTCATCGGGTGCACCCTCGAGCTCGGTGGCAAATCGCCCAACATCGTGTTCGAGGACGCCAACGTCGCGAACGCCGCGATGGGTGTGGGGGCCGGGATCTTCGCCGCCGCCGGGCAGACCTGCATCGCCGGCAGCCGCGTGTTCGCGCATCGGGCGATCTACGACGAGCTGCTCGAGCGCGTGACGGAACGGGCCCGCAGCATCCGCATCGGTGACCCGCTCGAGGACGCCACCGAGCTTGGCCCGTTGGCGTTCGAGGCGCAGCGTGAC
>DASTFY010000292.1:0-4809 GCA_035719525.1 Acidimicrobiales bacterium | reverse complement strand
CGTCGGACGCGTAGGACGGGCCGAGCAGCGTCGCGGGCTCAGACGGCAAAGAACACGGTCTCCCGCTCGCCTTGGAGGTGGATGTCGAAGCGCAGCGTCCCCGCCTCGCTGTCCGCCGTGGCCACCAGCGTCGCACGGGCGGCCGGGTCGGCGACGAGGGCCAGGATCGGATCGGCGGCATTGGCCTGGGTCTCGTCGGGGAAGTAGAGGCGGGTGACCAGCCGGTCCAGCAGCCCGCGGGCGAACAACGAGAAGAGCAGGTGCGGGGCCTGCGTGTGTCCGCCGGGCCCCGGTACGGGTCCTGGCTTGAGCGTCCAGAGCTCGTAGGAGCCGTCGGCTCCCGTGGCGACCCGCCCGAAGCCGGTGAAGCCGTCGCGCAGGGGCAGGTCCCGGTCGTCGGTGGGATCGTGGAAGCGGCCGGAGGGGTCGGCCTGCCAGACCTCGATCAGCGCGTCGTCGACCGGCGCGCTGGCGCCGTCCACGACGCGGCCGACGATCCGGATGGCACCCGCCGAGCCGGGCGCGACGAGATGGCCGCCGCCGGGCCGGGGAAGCTCGATGTGATGGAACGGACCGACGGTCTGCGACGGCGTCAGCGCGTGCGCCACCTCAGGCCTCCGTCGGGGTGACGGCCGGCCCGCGCAGCACGATGTCCCACCGGAACGCCAGCGCCTCGTCCGGCACCCCGGCCTCGAGGTCGAACCGGGCCACCAGCCGCTGGCGAGCGGGCTCAGGCACCGAGGCGAAGATCGGGTCGAACGGGAACAGGGGGTCTCCCGGGAAGTACATCTGGGTGATCAGGCGTGTGGCGAAGGCCGGACCGAAGAGCGAGAAGTGGATGTGGGCCGGTCGCCAGGCGTTGTGGTGGTTCTTCCACGGATAGGGGCCCGGCTTGACGGTGATGAACCGGTACCGGCCGTCGTCGTCGGTCAGGGTCCGACCCCCGCCCGTGAAGTTGGGGTCGAGCGGGGCGGCGGTGGCGTCCCGGTCGTGGCGGTAGCGGCCGGCGGCGTTGGACTGCCAGATCTCGACCAGCGTGCGCGGCACCGGCCGGCCGCGGCCGTCCAGCACCTGGCCGTGGACGATGATCCGCTCCCCGATCGGTGACGACCCGTGCTGAGCGGTGAGGTCGTGGTCGGTCCGGCCGATCGGGCGGTCGCCGAACACCGGGCCGGTCAGCTCGGAGAGCGTGTGAGGCTGGACGATCAGGCCGCGGCCGGGACTGCGGGTCAGGTTCGAGCGGTAGGGCGGGAACCGCAGCGGTGGATGGACACCCTCCCCGACGCGCTCGTAGCCCATCGCAGACATGCGCTCACCCTAGGAGCACGCTCAAGCCGCGGAGGCATGCCAGGGCACTACGCGCACGACGCCCGCCAGAGCCGGATCGGTTGCGGGATGCCCTTCATCACCACCGGACCGAGCTCTTCGAAGCAGATCTGGGGCACTAGGCCTTCGGCCGCCGACCGTGTGGCGTCCGAGACCAGCACCTCGCCCGGCCCGGCCACGTCCACGATGCGGGCCGCGACGTTGACGTCGTGGCCGACCAGGTCGTGGCCCCGCTCGCGCGCCTCGCCCGCATGCATTCCCATCCGCACCCACAGCGGCAAGCCCGTGGATGCCGATTCCGCTTCGAACGCCTCCTGCAGCGCCATCCCGGTGCGCACTGCGCCGGCCGAGTCCGGGAAGTACAACAACAAGCCGTCGCCCAGCTCCTTGACCACCCGGGCGTCCTCGGGCAGCGCCGCGCTCACCAGTCGCTCCTGCACGGCGAGCAGGGCGAGAGCGGCGTCGTCGCCGCTGACGGCGGTGAACTCGGTGAAGCCCACGAGGTCGGTGAAGACGATCACGCCGATCACCGTGGTCGCGGTCGCCGCCGGCATCAGCAGGGGACGACCGCGACCGTGCCGCTCACCGTCGTCACGTCCACGACCACGTCGTCGCCCGCCTCGCAGGCCGACTTGACCCGCCCCCGGCCCGACACCTGGATGGTGGGCTTCGTGCCTGCGGGCAGCCGCACGGTCACGCCGCCGCTCACCGTGCGGGCGCGCACCGGCCCTGGACCGTCGGCCATGATCGTCACGCCACCGCTGACCGTGTACGCGACCACCTCCCCGGTCACCCGCTCGATGCGCACCGTGCCGGACACCGTGGACACGTCAGCGCTCCCGGTGTCGTCGACCGTGACCCGGCCGCTCTTGGTCGACACCCGGCAGGCCTGGTCGCAGTCGCCGACCTCGACCGCGCCCGAGGCGGTGCGCAGGTCGGCATCGGCCACCGCGGCCACCCGGATCGAGCCGCTGGCCGACGTGATGCTGACCGAGCCGAGCCGCCCCCGCAGTTCCACGCTCCCCGAGGCGGTGCCGACCACCACGTCGGCCCCGGCCGGGCAATGGACCGTCACCGCCGAGGACGGACGGCGGGGCCGGATCTCGACCACGCCGTCCTTGGTGAGCGCCATCTCGGCCCCCGGCTCGACGGCGACCTCGGCCCGGTCGTCTCCCGTCACGTGCACGGAGCCGGCGGTCGTGGCGATGCGGACCTGCAGGGGCTGGACCGGGCCGTGAGGGAGGAGCGCCATGCTCCCATTGTCGCCGCGCCCGCCATGGACCGGCGTGGTCGTCGGTCACGCCGCTTGACGCACCGGGTGACGAGCCTGAGACTGGCCTCGGTCTGGGCTGACGTCCAGCCGAAGGAGGGATCGTCGTGGGTCATTACATGTTCCGTGCGTCATACACCGTCGTTGGGCTGAAGGGGGTATTGAAGGAAGGCGCGTCGTCGCGCGCCGCGATGATCAAGGAGCTGACCGAGAAGGCTGGCGGCCGCTTCGAGGCCATCTATTGGGCCTTCGGAGACGACGACGTGATCGTCATCGCCGAGTTGCCGGACAACACCACGGCCGCGGCTTTCGCCACCGCCGTCTCCGCCAGCGGTGCGGTGACCGCCGCAACCACCGTCCTCATCACCGCTGACGAGATGGACGCCGCCGCAAAGATCAACATCGGCTACCGAGCTCCCGGCGCCTGACCCGGCGTCGGGCGCCGGCACACCACGCCCGGGCGCTGGCCTTCAGACCGGGCTCCCCGGCACGCTTGTGTCGGAGTTTTCCGCGCTGAACGCGGAGATCGTCGACACAAGCGCTTCCACGGCACCGCCAGACGCCGAATGGCCGGCGCGGTCTGGGCCCGGTACGTCCGGCTTGGCCGGCGCTCCGCAACGAGACTTGACGGATTGCCGAGCGAAGCGAGTAGGAGCCAGCCGAAGCGCGGCGGAGGTGCCAGGCCCGGTGCGTCCGGCTTGGCCGGCACACCGCAACGCGACCGGACGCATTGCCGAGCGAAGCGAGTAGGAGCCAGCCGAAGCGAAGCGGAGGAGGGCGACGAAGAGACAGATCGCTACATTGCCGGCCGTGGTGGAGGTCACCGAGAGCGGTCTGAGCGCCGCTGATGTCGTGGCGGTGGCGCGCCACGACGAGCAGGTCGTGCTGTCGGCATCGGCTCGCGCCGCGATGGACGCCAGCGCCAAGCTGGTCGACGGCTTCCTCGCCGCCGACGAGCCCGTCTACGGCGTCACCACCGGCTTCGGCTCGCTGGCCACGACCTCGATCCCACCCGAGCGCACGGCCGAACTGCAGCTGGCGCTGATCCGCTCGCACGCCTCGGGCATGGGCCCCGCGGTCGAGCGTGAGGTGGTTCGCGCCATGGTGCTGCTGCGGGCCCGGAGCCTGGCCATGGGCTGCTCGGGTGCTCGCCCGGAAGTGGCGGAGGGCCTGATCGCCATGCTCAACGCCGGGCTCACACCGGTGGTCCACGAGCACGGCTCGCTGGGCGCCAGCGGCGACCTGGCGCCGTTGGCCGAAGCGGCGCTGGCCCTCATCGGCGAGGGCGAGCTGCGGGACGCCAGCGGCGCCGTCCGGTCGGCGCCGGAGGCGCTGGCGGCCGCCGGCCTGAGCCCGGTGACGCTCCGGGCGAAGGAGGGGCTAGCGCTGATCAACGGCACCGACGGGATCCTCGGCCTGCTCGTGCTGGCTCTCGCCGACCTGCGCCGGCTGCTGCAGGTGGCCGACATCACGGGCGCCATGTCGGTCGAAGCGCTCCTCGGCACCGATCGGGCCTTCGCCGCCGACCTCCAGGCCCTCCGCCCCCAGCCAGGCCAGGCGGTGAGCGCGGCCAACCTCCGGCGGCTCCTCGCCGGCTCGGCCATCGTCGCCAGCCACCGCGACGGCGATCCTCGGGTGCAGGACGCCTACTCGCTGCGTTGCACCCCGCAGGTACACGGAGCGGCCCGCGACACCGTCGTCCACGCCGACCGGGTCGCCGGTTACGAGCTGGTGTCGGCCATCGACAACCCCATGATCCTGCCGGACGGCCGGGTGGAGTCCTGCGGGAACTTCCACGGCGCACCACTGGCCTACGCGTGTGACTTCCTGGCCATCGCCGTGGCCGATGTCGGCGCCATCGTCGAGCGCCGCACCGACCGACTGCTCGACCGCACGCGGTCCCACGGCCTGCCCGCGTTCCTGGCGCCGGACGCGGGGGTGGACTCCGGCCTGATGATCGGCCACTACGCGCAGGCCGCGATGGTGGCCGAGAACCGCCGTCTGGCCACGCCGGCCTCCGTCGACACCATCCCGACCAGCGCGATGCAGGAGGACCACGTGTCGATGGGGTGGGGCGCCGCCCGCAAGCTCCGCCGGGCCGTCGCCAACCTGGATCGCATCCTGGCCGTCGAGCTCACCTGCGCGGCCCGCGGGCTGGACCTCCGCGCGCCGCTGGCGCCGGCGCCCGGCACGGCCGCGGCGCTGGCCGCCGT
>DASTFY010000291.1:0-2780 GCA_035719525.1 Acidimicrobiales bacterium | reverse complement strand
GGCGTCCGTCATCGCTCAGCGCGTCGACCGGCGCGACGTCACAGCCTCGACGGTCGGCGACGGCGAGCGGGCCACTGCGATCCGGAGGCCCATCGATCCACACGTCGTCGAACACCAGTGGACTGGCCGGATCACCGATCTCGACCGCGCCGGCCACGTAGCGGTAGCGCTCCCAGCGCAGCAGCAGCCCCGCAGAGCTACCGACCTCCCGCAGCCGCAGCGGCAGCCCGGTTCGACGAGCGACCAGCGCGAAGCCCGCGACGAGGACAGCAGCGCGGCCGACCTCGTTGGTCTGCACGCCCCGGGCGAGACCATCCTCCACCTCGCGACGATGAGTGGCCACCGCGGCGAGGAACGCCGGCGTGGGATCGCCGGCCACGAGCCCTCCGGCCGACGGGTAGAACTGCGCCAGCTCGGCCGCCCGACCGTCGAGGACGATCCGGTGCACCGCGCCGAGCAGGCGGAGCACGAGCGCGTCGTGCACCGGCCGGGCAGAGCGCCCCTCGAGCAGCTCCGCCGTGAGGCCGCCGGCCTCGTGGTCGCCCGCCAGCCCGGCCAGCAGCTGGGCGTACAGGAGCGAGCCCAGGCGAGCACAGCCCTCCTGCTGCAGCGCGAGCGCGTCGGCCACCGAATGCGGGGCGGGCGTCGGAACGGCTCCTGGGGACACGTTGCCCATCACAGCGTTCTAGTTCTTCCGCTCATGCCGCCACCGGCGACGGCAGTGGTGCTCGCCCGTTGCGGTGGCACCGTGGCACCATGACCGCCGCTATGGACCTACTCGCCGACCTGGAGGCCCGCGGCCTGGTGCAGGACTCGACGGACCGGGAGGCGTTGCGCTCGCGGCTGAGGTCGGGATCGCTCGGCGTGTACGTCGGGTTCGACCCGACGGCCGACAGCCTGCACGTCGGCCACCTGCTCGGGCAGGTGACCCTGCGGCGCTTCCAGCTGGCCGGCCACCGGCCCTTCCCGCTCGCCGGCGGGGCCACCGGCATGGTCGGCGACCCGGGCGGCCGCAGCGAAGAGCGCAACCTGCTCGACCGCGACACGCTCGACCACAACATCGCCGGGATCAAGGTGCAGCTGGAGCGCCTCCTCGACTTCGAACCGGGGCCGTGCCAGGCGACGTTGGTCGACAACGCCGACTGGACGGCACCGCTGCGCTTGCTCGAGTTCCTCCGGGACGTCGGCAAGCACGTGACCGTCAACCAGATGGTGGGAAAGGAGTCCGTGCGCCACCGCATGGAGGGGGAGCACGGCATCTCCTACACCGAGTTCAGCTACATGCTCCTGCAGGCCAACGACTTCCGTTGGCTGTACGAGCACCACGACGTGGAGCTGCAGGCCGGCGGCTCGGACCAGTGGGGCAACATCACCGCGGGCATCGATCTCATCCGGCGGACGCTCGGCGCCGGTGCCCACGGCTTCACCTGGCCGCTGCTCACCCTTCCCGGCGGCGCCAAGATGGGCAAGTCGGCCGGTGGAGCCGTCTGGCTCGATCCGGCCAAGACATCCCCCTACCAGTTCCGGCAGTTCTGGGTGCAGGCCGCCGACGACGAGATCGGCGGGTTCCTGCGCCGCCTCAGCTTGCGGCCGCGGGCCGAGCTCGACGAGCTGCTGGCCGCTCACGAGGAGGCGCCCGAGCGCCGTGGTGCCCAGCGAGCCTTGGCCGAGGAGCTCACTGAGTTGGTCCACGGCCGGGAGGCGGCCAGGGCGGTGGAGGAGGCGGCCAGCGTGCTCTTCGGTGGCGATCCGCTCGCCGCGTCGGAGGAAGGCTTCGCCGTGGTCCGGCGAGAGGTCGGGGCGACCGTGGTACCCCGCGCCGCGCTGGACGACCCTGTGGGCCTGCTGGCCCTGACCCCGCTCGCCAGCTCCAACAGCGATGCCCGGCGCACACTCGCGCAGCGTGGGTTCCAGGCCAACGGACAGGTCATCGCGCCCGACGAGGCCGTCCCCCTGAGCGAGCAGCCCCTCATCGGGGGCCGGTTCCTGCTGCTGCGCAGGGGCAAGACCAGCTACCACGTGGTGGAATGTGCCGAACCAGGTTGACGGTGGGGGGTGCCGCCGGTAGAGTCATCAGTCGCCCCTGAGGGCCCCCCGGATTGCTTTCGGGGCCTCGGGCGGCCGGTCCAGCACCGCCGGTGTTCTCACCGTGTGCCGGGCGAGCGAGTCTTCGCTCCTTGACAACGGAAGAGAGGACGGAACGCCAGTGCGGGCGCTTCCACCGGTTCGGCAGTCGCCGGACAGGTCGAGGCGTTACCACACATCAATTCCAGCCGGGGGTTAACCCCCCTCGGCGAGAACAAGAGCACGGAGCGGCGCCGCGGTGGTGAGCGATCATTGATCGATCACCTTGGTGCCGGTCCACAAGGATTGGCCCGAGAGCATCCCAGCTCGACGGCCGACTCTTCAATGGAGAGTTTGATCCTGGCTCAGGACGAACGCTGGCGGCGTGCTTAACACATGCAAGTCGAACGAGATCCATCGAGTGGCAACACTCGTGAAGATCTAGTGGCGAACGGGTGCGTAACACGTGAGAAACCCACCCCGAACTTCGGGATAACAGGTGGAAACGCCTGCTAATACCGGATATCTTCTTTGAGTCGCATGGCTCGACGAAGAAAGGTCCGCCGGTTCGGGACGGTCTCGCGGCCTATCAGCTTGTTGGTGGGGTAACGGCCCACCAAGGCATCGACGGGTAGCTGGTCTGAGAGGATGATCAGCCACACTGGGACTGAGACACGGCCCAGACTCCTACGGGAGGCAGCAGTGGGGAATCTTGC
>DASTFY010000290.1:0-18470 GCA_035719525.1 Acidimicrobiales bacterium | reverse complement strand
TTGCCCCGACGCGGTGTTCCTGCCCGGTGATCATGCGCACTACGAGGAGGTGAGCAGGCGGATACAGGAGATCTTCCGGCGCTACACGCCCCTGGTGGAGCCCATCTCGTTGGACGAGGCCTTCCTCGACGTCACCGGCTCGCTGCGGTTGTTCGGCCCCTCCGCCGCTGTCGCGGGCGCGCTCCGGCGCGACATCAGGGTGGAGCTTTCGCTCACCTGCAGCATCGGGGTGGCGCCCTCCAAGCTGCTGGCCAAACTGGCCTCGGAGGCGGCCAAACCGAAGGTCTCGGCCAGCCGGGTGGCACCGGGAGCGGGCGTGGTGGTCATCGCCCCCGGCGAGGAGCTGGCGTTCCTCCACCCGCTTCCGGTGTCGGCCCTCTGGGGCGTCGGCCCGGCGACACGAGCTCGACTGGACCGCCTGGGCGTGGGCACGGTCGGAGAGCTGGCCGAACTTCCGCTGCCGTCGCTCGTGGCCGCCCTCGGCTCCGCGCACGGTCGACATCTGCACGATCTCGCTCATGGCATCGACGACCGCGAAGTGGAGCCGGACCGGGGCGTGAAGTCGGTCGGCCACGAGGAGACCTTCCCGAAGGACCTCAACGGCCGCGATGAGCTCGGGGCGGTGCTCGTGCGGCAGGCGGACGCCGTCGCTCACCGCCTACGGGCGCAGTCCGTGGTGGCCAAGACCGTCACCATCAAGGTCCGCTACGGCGACTTCACCACGCTGACTCGATCCGTGACGCTGCCCCAGCCGGTGATGGCCGGACCGTCGATCGCCGAGGTGGCTGGCCGGCTGCTCGATCAGCTCGATGTGTCCCGCGGGGTGCGCCTCCTCGGCATCAGCGCGTCGGGTCTGGTCGACGGAGCAGGGCAGCAGCTCACGCTGGACGATGCCACGCCGGGTTCCTGGGACGAGGCCAGCCGAGCCGTCGATGACATCCGCCGCCGCTACGGCCCCTCGGCCATCGGACCGGCCCGCCTGGCCCGCCCTGGCGAGGGCTTGCGCGTGACCCGACGGGGGCAGCAGCAGTGGGGGCCGGATGCTGGACCGGACCCACCACCCACCCGGTAGTGCGTCTGCGTGCGGTCGCGTTGTCGAGGGCCGCGCCCTGTGCGATGATGGCCGCAGCCGGTCCCGCCGGGTGCCGCAGACCAGGGAGTTGGGGCGATGCCGCTCTCCGAAGACGAACAGCGCATCCTCAACCAGATCGAGCAGCAGTTCTACGAGAGCGACCCGGCATTCGCGCAGCAGGTCAGCCAGACCACGCTGTACCGGCACGCGTTCGGCCGGGTGAAGTGGGGAATCCTGGGGCTGATACTGGGCCTGGCCTTCCTCATCGCCACCTTGCAGGTGAGCGTGCTGCTGTCGCTCGTCGGCTTCGGGATCATGCTGGCCTCAGCCTTCGTCATCGAGCGCAACGCCCGGGCCATGGGCAAGGTGGGGATGGAGCACGTGACGGCCAACCTCCGCTCCCATCGCCTAGGAGGCGCCAGCTCCCGCCTCCGGGACCGCTTCAAGCACGAGGACTAGCGTTTCGCACTCCGGCTGCGAGTGGCGGGGGTGTGGGGCAGAGGCTCCGCCGGAGCCCCCACCCGGCGGGCGATCCGGCTGTGCCGGTCGCTCGCCTACAGCCTGAGCACCGGCCGAAGGCCGGTTCCACTAATTCGCCGAGCAACCTTCGGTTGCGAGTGCGAGAACCCCTATGCCGGCATGAAGCGCCACACCAGGCGGCGGGGGAGCGGTAGCCGTTTGACGGCCTGGTGTTGGAGCTTGGCCCTCAGGGCTTCGCAGTTCGCGGGGTCGCCGCCTTCGATGTCGCCTGAGTAGGCGGCCGCCGTCGCCTCGTCGGCCAGTTGGTCGAGGGGTTCCGTGGGGACTGATGCCTCCGCCACGGAGAGCAGCGGACCGACCCGGGCGGCCACCTCGTGGGGGGTTTCACTCGAGGGGATCTCGACCCCCGTGCGTCGCAGCCCGTCGACCGTGTGATGCCACGAGACCAGGACGCGATCGGCGCTCGACGGCGCGCTCTCCCACCGCTGGCGCCACCGCCGCTCGCGTACGACCACCGCCACCACGAGCCCGGCCACCGCCACCATCCCCAGGACCAGCAGGCCGAGGGCGATCCTCGACACGGTGGACGAGGTGCTGGTGCCCCCACTCCCGGTGCTGCCACCGCCGCTCAGGTCGGGAACGGCGAAGAGGTCCTCCTCTCCGGTCTCGCGCTGTTGTCCAGGAGGAGGGCTGGCGGGCGTCGACGTCGGAGTCGTCGGTACCGAGTCGCCGGGGGTCGCGGGCGCGCCGCCTTCCTGGTCCGGTGGCACGCCGGTGTAGCTCTCGGCGCCCGGCTCGCCCCGGCCCGGTGTGGGCTCGAAGGCCAGCCAGCCCACGCCAGCGAAGTAGACCTCGGGCCAGGCGTGCGCGTTACGGCCCCGCACGTGGAATCGACCGTCGGCGCCGAGATCACCAGGCGTGAACCCGACTGCGACTCGGGCCGGCAGGCCGATGGAGCGGGCGAACGCCGCGAACGTACCGGCGAACTGCTCGCAGTACCCACGGCGCTGTGAGATGAAGCTGTCGATGGCGGTGGCGCCATGGCCCGGCGGGACGGCGAGGTCGTAGGTGAACGTCGAGCGGAACCAGTTTTGCAGCGCGAGAGCCTGGTCGTAGGGCGTGGCGGCCCCGGCGGTGATCTGGACCGCCAGGTCACTGAAGCGGTCGGGGAAGCTGGAGGGCAGGTCGAGGTAGCGCTCGAGGATGACGGGGGGGATCGCCCCGCCAGTGCTGGCCTGGAGGGTGGCCGCATCCACCGCCGAGGGCACCACGGAGGTGAGGTCGTAGGTGAGCCCAGAAGGGAGCGAAGGACGACGGATGAGCAGGCTGGCGGACTCCTCGTCGTAGCGGACCTGGTTGGGGATGGAGATCCGGCGCGGCGCGAAGGCGGCCGGCAGCCACACCGAGTCGAGGTCGGAGATCTGCACGTTCTGTTCGATCGGCACGCCGAGGTCTTCACGGATGCCGCCGCCGAGATCGCCACCGGCGTCGCCGTAGCTGCGCGAGGACCGCCAGATGCGCAGGTCGTACTCGTCGAGCGCGGTGAGCCGCCAGTAGGCGGGCTGAGAAGCGCCGACGGAGAACAGCTCCTGGTCGCTCTGGTTGACCAGCCGGGATTGGATGTCGACCAACGGGCTGAGCGTCGTCCGCGAGGAGCGACCTTGGCGGGTGTCTAGCAGCGGGTCCGAGCTGGCCCCCGGCAGCGCGGGTCCGGCGACGCTGCCGATGATCACCGCCGCCGCCGCCACTCCGGCCCCGACGCGCACCGTGGTCGACACGGCCCGCCGGCGGGTCCCGCCGAACCAGCCGGCGCCTTCTGAACGCTCCACCCGCAACACGGCCACGGTCACGGCCGCGGCCGCCAGCCAGACGGCGACCGCAGGCAGCCGGAGGCGGTCGCCGCCCAGCGCCGTGCCCACGATGAACAGCACGCCGGATGGCACGACGGCCTCGATCGGGGCCTCGGCGCGATGGGCGAAGTCGTCGGCGGCGTAGGCCAGCAGCCAGACCAGCAGGATGGTGGCCGTGATGAAGCCGCCGGTGGGGACGACGGGGGCGATGGCGGTCGGGAAGATGTCCCACGCGGCGCGGAGTTGGAGCTGCGCCGCTTCCCAGGTGGCCAACGTCGGCAAGCCGAAGGCGCTGGTGTCGCGGAACTGGACGATCGTGGTGAACACGACCATCGCCGCGAGCGAGGTGAGGAGTGAGGGGAGCGAGCCCCAGCCGGCGCGGCGGGTCAGCGAGCCGACCAGGTGGCTGAGGAGCGCGGCGCACACGAGGACGGGAACCCAGCTCCATCCGTCGAACAGCCGCCACGACGTCAGCACCGTCACCACGCTCAGGCCGGCCACCGCCAGCTCGGCCGCGGGGCGGATCGGAGCCCTTCCCTCCCGTCGAGCGACGCTCACGCCACGCCCTCGCGTACGGCCGAGGCCATCGTCTGCTCCCAGCTGGCCATGAATCGTTCCTCTGACCCGCCGTCCACCAACCGCACGCCCGGCATGGACACACCCGTCGGCGTGGGCGAGCCGTCGGTGGCGACGGCGAACACGAGGAAACCGTGGCGGCTGCCGGCCAGGCTGGCCAACTCGGAGGGGACGGCGCGGCCGGTCACGAGCACGACCGAGCCCTCGCCGAGGGTCCCGATGGCGTTCGACAGCGTGCTGCGCAGCGAGCCGGCCGTGGCCAGCCGGGTGATGGCGAGGTACTCCAGCACCGAAGCCGCGCTCTCGCCGGGCCGCAGGAGCATGGCCGTGCCGTCGGTCGCCGCCAGCACGATCTCCTGCCCGGCCCGGCGCCCGGCCAGCACCACGCTGGCGGCGACGGACACGGCCCGCTCCAGCGACAGGCCGGCGTGCGCCGTCCGGCGCAGGTCCAGCACGACCGCGGTGGCGCGTGGGCGAGGCTCCTCGTCCTGGCGCACCACCAACTCGCCGGTGCGGGCCGACGATCGCCAGTGGACCAGGCGGAGATCGTCGCCGGGCACGTACTCCCGCAAGCCTCGGAAGCTGTCGCGCCGAGCGGCCTGCACCATCTGCCGGTTGCGAACCGCCGCCGGTTGCTCCCGTCCGCCAGGAGGCGGGCTGATCCGGTCGACCCTCGGGTAGACGATCACCTCCACGGTGCCACTCACCGTCAGACGCCGGCGGGCGAGACCGAGCGGGTCGGACCGCAGCGCCTCCAGCGGACCGACGTGAAGGACGCCGCGCCGGCTGGTGGGCAGGCGGTACGCCGCCTGGCGCTCCTTGCCGGTCGGCAGGGGAGCCAGCCGGACGCGGGCGCCCACGGTTCCGGCCACTGGATCCCGCAACGTCAGCACGGGCGTCGTGATCCGCCCCCGATTGGCCACCGCCAGCTCGACCCGAGCGCTCTCGCCCACGTGCAGGCGGGCGGGGCGGACGGTGCGACGGACCCCGAGGGTGAACGTCCGAGCCCGCACCAGCAGCACGGCCAGCCCGACCAGGGCCATCAGCCCGGCGCCCAGGGCGAACAACTCCAGCCAGCCGAACAGGCGGCCGAGCAGCACCGTGCCCGCGCCGAGACCGGCGATGGCCCATCCGGCGCGAGTCGGCATGCAGCTACCTCGCGGTGGGCACCGGCACGCTGGCGAGGACCTCCTCGACCACACCGGTCCGGCTGACTCCGCGGACGCCGGCGTCGTCGCTCAGGATGAGGCGGTGGGCCAGCACCGGCCCGGCCAGCGCCTTGACGTCGTCGGGGATCACGTAGTTACGGCCGGCTGCCGCGGCCCGCACGCGCGAGGCGCGCAGGATCGACAGCGTGGCCCGTGGGGACATGCCGATGGCGAGGGCCGGATGGCGCCGGCTGGCGTCGGCCAGGTCCACCAGGTATCCCTTCAGGGTGGGCGCCACATGGATGGCGGCCGCCGCGTTCACCAGCCCGAGGACCTCGGTGCGGGAGATCACGTGGTCCAGCTCCGGGGCGCTGATGCCGTGGGTGTCGAGGATCTCCAGCTCGGCCTGCCGGTCCGGGTAGCCGAGCGAGACCCGCAAGAGGAAGCGGTCGAGCTGGCTGTCGGGCATCCCGTAGGTGCCCTCGTGCTCGACCGGGTTCTGGGTCGCGATCACGAGGAACGGCCGGGGCAGCATGTGGGTCGTCCCGTCCGCGGTCACCTGGCGCTCCTCCATCGCCTCCAGCAGCGCCGACTGGGTGCGGGGCGCAGCTCGGTTGATCTCGTCGGCGAGGAGGATGTTGCAGAACACCGGCCCGGGCTGGAACTCGAACGTGTCCCGGCCGCGGTGCCACACCGTCACCCCGGTGATGTCGGAGGGCAGAAGATCGGGGGTGCACTGCACCCGCCGCCAGGTCGCCTCGATCGACGCCGCGATCGCCTTGGCCAGGCTCGTCTTGCCCACCCCCGGCACGTCCTCGATCAGGAGATGGCCCTCGGCCAGCAGGCAGATGAGCGCCAACTCGATCGTCTCCCGTTTGCCCTGCACGGCGCGCGAGACGTTCGCGGTGATCACATCGAAGAGGTCAGGGAAGGTGGGCGCGGAGCGCTCGACGACCGTCACGCCGTGAAGGGTAGATGGGCCGAGGCAGAACCGCGTGGTCGCCGCCGTCGGTAAGGTCGCTCGGTGCCGTGCTACCTGGCCGTCGACATCGGCGGGACGAAGCTGGCGGTCGGTTTGGTCGAGCTCGACGGAGGGGTGCGGACGCGCCACGGCGGACCCACTGTCGGGTCCGATCCGTGGCCGGGGTTGGAGGTGCTGGTGCGGTCGATGCTGGCCGACGCGACGGCGACCGGGGATGGCCCCATCGCCATCGGTGTGGGGTCCGGCGGGCCTATGACCAAGGACGGCAGCCTGATCTCGCCTCTCAACATCCCCGGATGGAGGGACTTCCCCCTGATGGCTCGCCTGGAGGAGCTCACCGGGCTGCCCGTGTTCGTCGACAACGACGCGAAGGCGCTGGCGCTGGGCGAAGGATGGTGTGGCGCGGCCCAGAACCGGGACAGCTACATGGCGATGGTGGTCAGCACCGGCGTGGGTGGAGGCATCGTCCTCGAGGGGCGCCTGCTGGACGGGGACTCCGGCAACGCCGGCCACGTCGGGCACGTGGTGGTGGAGCCGGACGGTCGGTCCTGCGCCTGCGGTGGCCGCGGCTGCCTGGAGGCGGAGGCGTCGGGCCTGTCCATCGCCGCGGTGACGGGACGGCCGGCGGCCGAAGCGTCGCCAGGCGTGCGGGAGCGCACCGGGCGGCTGGTGGGGCGGGCCGTGGCCGACGTGTGTGTGCTGCTCGACCTCGGCCTCGCGGTAGTGGCCGGTTCTGTGGCGCTGGGTTTCGGCTCGGTGTTCTTCGAGGCCGCGCAGCGGGAGCTGGACGAGCGCTGCCGGATCAGCTTCGCCCGCGGCGCCCGGATCGAGCCCGCCGGGCTCGGTCGGGACGGCCCGCTGGTCGGCGCGGCGGCCGTCGCCCGGCGCGCGGTCGGGGAGGGGTTGGCGCTCGGAGCGCGCGGCCCGGCCTGAACGCCCGGCCCTGGGTAGTCTTCCGCCATGCAGCCCACCTACTCCGCTGAGGCCGAGGCCTACCGGGAGAAGGTGCACGCGTTTCTCGCCGAGCATCTCCCTGCCGACTGGACAGGCACGGGCCAGCTGTCGGGCGACGACCTCGAACGCTTCGTGGAGGAGTGGCGGCACACGCTGTTCGAGCACGGCTATCTCGCTCCCGGCTGGCCGACGGAGTACGGCGGCGCGGGGCTGTCGGCGCTGGAGCAGGTCATCCTCGCCGAGGAGTTCACCAAAGCCGGCGTACCCGTCGGCGCGCCCAACGACGTGTTCGGGATCCAGATGCTGGGCAACACGCTGCAGCAATGGGGCACCGACGCGCAGAAGTCGCACTACCTCCCGCGCATCCTGTCGGGCGAGGACCGGTGGTGCCAGGGCTACTCCGAGCCCAACGCCGGCTCGGACCTCGGCAATCTGGGCTGCCGAGCGGTGCTCGACGGTGACCAGTGGGTCATCAACGGCCAGAAGGTGTGGACCTCGGCCGGGCACCTGGCCGACCACATCTTCCTGCTGGCGCGTACCGATCCTGACGCACCCAAGCACAAGGGCATCAGCTTCCTGCTCGTCGACATGCGCCAGCCCGGCGTCGAGGTCCGACCCATCAAGATGATGTCCGGCGCATCGGAGTTCAACGAGGTGTACCTCACCGACGCCGTGTGCCCGAAGGACGACGTGGTGGGCGGCGTCAACGCCGGCTGGGCGGTGGCCATGACCCTGCTCGGGTTCGAGCGGGGGGAGGCGGCGGCGACGGTGCCGATCCGCTTCCAGGCCGAACTGGATCGCCTGATCGCCCTCGCCCGCGAGCGAGGGGTGGCCGACGACCCGATCATCCGCCAGCGCCTGGCCTGGTGCTGGTCGAAGGTGCAGATGATGCGCTACCTGGGCATGCGCACGCTCACCCGTTTCCTGGCCGGCCACCAACCCGGCGCCGACGGTGCCATCTCCAAGCTCTACTGGAGCGAGTACCACCGGGTCGCCACCGAGTTGGCGGTGGACATCCTCGGTCCGGCGGCTCTGGTACCCGAGGGCCGGCCGCCGTCGAGCGCGTTCCAGACCGACGATGCGGGGGCGCCGAACTCCAGTGCCTCGTGGGCGGTGACCTTCCTCAACGCGCGGGCGGGAACGATCTATGCGGGGACCTCGCAGATCCAGCGCAACATCCTGGGCGAGATGGTCTTGGGATTGCCGAAGGAGCCGAGGGGCGAGGCAAGGACCTGGGCCGAGCAACAGAAGCTGACGGGCTGAGGTGCACGGGGCGGGCCGGTGACAGGGTCGGCACTTCGAGGCGCCCCGGGCGCGATGCGGGCCGTCGCGGCGCGCCCGTCCCTGTGGGTGACCGCCCTTCGGCAGGGAGCCCGCCTCGCGCCCAAGCGCTGGTGGGCCCGGCCCCCGTTCCTACCCCTGCCGGCGAGCGGCTATCTCCGGTTCAGGATGCTCACGCACTACGGCGACCCGCAGCATCGGGCCGACCCGGCCGACCTCGTCCGCTACCTCCGCTGGTGCCGCCAGTGGCAGGCTGATCGATGAGCACTCCGCCGGATCGCGGCCGGGCGCGCCAGCGCCCCAAATCTCCACTCGGCGCAGGTCGCGCGGCCTAGGTTCCCGCCGATGCAGAGCGCGCTCGTCCTCAATGCGACCTACGAGCCGCTCAGCGTCGTGCCGGTACGTCGTGCCGTATGCCTGGTGCTGTCCGAGAAGGCCGACATCCTCCACGACGACGGCACCGAGTTCCGATCGGCCCGCCGCTGCGTCGCCCGGCCGCTCGTGGTGCGCCTCCGCTACGTCGTGAGGGTGCCGTACCACCGGCGGACCGCGCTGTCGCGCCGTGCCGTGTTCGCGCGGGACAACCATCGCTGTCAGTATTGCGGGAGCCAGGCCGACTCGATCGACCACGTGCTGCCCCGTAGCCGCGGCGGCGAGCACATCTGGGAGAACGTCGCCGCCGCCTGCCGCCCCTGCAACCTGCGCAAGCGGGACCGGACCCCGGACGAGGCCGGCATGCGCCTGGCCCGCTACCCGGCCACTCCGCGCGAGCTGGCGTGGGTGGTCGTGGCCGTCGGCCACGTCCCTGACTCCTGGAAGCCGTACCTGGCCCATTACACCTTCACTCGGGCGTCGTGAGATGACGGCGGGGCCCTGGCGCGTCGAGGCGCACCGGGGCTCGGCGGCCGAGTTCCACGCCCGTGACATCGTGCCGCCGGCGGTCCGGTCGCTGTGGTGGCTGGAGATCGACCGACCGGCTCTGGTGCTCGGATCCACGCAGCCCGCTTCCGTGGTGGACGAAGGTGCATCGGCGGCGGCCGGCGTCGAGCTGGTACGGCGCCGCAGTGGCGGGGGAGCGGTGCTCCTCGTCCCGGGTCAGTTCTTCTGGGTCGACGTGATCGTCCCCGCCGGCGACGCGCTGTGGGACGACGACGTCGGGCGAGCAGCCTGGTGGCTGGGCGATGCGTGGGCGGCCGCGCTCGCCGCCTGCGGTGTGGCCGGCGCTGAAGCCCACCGGGGCGGCATGGTCTGCACGCCGTGGTCCCACCTCATCTGCTTCGCCGGCCTCGGGCCGGGCGAGGTGCACGTCGGCGGGCGCAAGGTGGTCGGCCTCAGCCAACGCCGGACCCGGGACTGGGCCCGGTTCCAGTGTGTCGCTTACCGACGATGGGACCCCGAGGTGCTGGTGCCACTGTTGGCCGAGCCCCGACCCGCCGTGGAGGACCTGGCCGCCACGGTGCTGGAGCTCGACACGGCTATCGCGGACCTACGCGCCGCCCTCGAGGCCGCCCTCCCTTAGCCGGAGCCGACCTCGCTTGTGTCGACGCGTTCCGCGCTGAGCGCGGATCTCCCCGACACAGACCTCGATGACACCTCCGGTGAGACCGGCGCCGGCCTGCCGCCCTCGCTTGTGTCGACGCGTTCCGCGCTGAGCGCGGATCTCCCCGACACAAGCGGTGTCCAGCGGTGTTGAACGGTGTCGCTCGGTGGGGGCGGGTGGGGCGCGTCGAGGGGGTTAGTGGGGAGAAATGGTTGACAGTGGGGGGAAGTGGCGTTTACGGTGGGGGCCAGTGGGGATCGGTGGGAGGGCGGTGGGTGCCGCCGGAACGCCGAGAACCCGAGGCAGGCATCAGCACGACAGAGGCAAGGAACCGATCGGGTGTTCGTCGGCAAGTACGAGCGCCAACTGGACCCGAAGGGTCGGTTGGCACTGCCTTCGGACTTCCGCCCGCGCTTCGAGCCTCGCTGCTACCTGTCGTACGGACAAGACGGCTGCATCGAAGTGATGACCCCGGAGGCGTTCGAAGACATGGCCAACGACCTGATGGAGCGGCAGAAGCGAGGCGAGCTGAGCCTCAGCGAGCTGCGCACGAAGGCCAGCAATGCCTTCGCGGTTGCCGTCGACGGCCAGGGCCGCGTCACGATCGATCGGGACCTGCGCGGCTTCGCCGGCATCGAGCCGGGAAGTCCGGTGGTGGTGTCGGGTGCGTTCGACCGGGTCGAGGTGTGGCATCCCGAAGCGTTCGAGCGCGTGAACACCGCCGGCGGCATGGCCCTCAAGGGCTCGGCCTGAGCGCTGTCACCGACCGACAGAGCAACCCAACAGCAACGAAAGGAGGACGAGGACACGAACGAGAGCGACGAATCCGGACCTGCTCCGCTCATCCGCAGTCTCCCGGCCGGCAAGATGGACAGCCCCAACTCCGCCCGCTTCCGTCTCGCTCGTCGGGGAGACATCCCGGCAGCAACCGCCGGCCGGGAGGCTGCAGATGAGCGGGGTCCCTGGAGGGTTCCGCTGGAGGACACGACCGTGACATTCCGACGAGGGACTCCGGCGGCACAACCGCCGCCATCATGACGGAGCCGTTCCTCCACCGCCCGGTGATGGCCGAGGAGGTGGTCGAGCTGTTCCGGCCGGTCCCTCCGGGCGTCATCGTCGATGCCACGGTGGGAGGGGGTGGGCACGCCCGCCGCCTTCTCGAGGCGCGTCCCGATGTGCGGATCCTCGGTCTGGATCGTGACCCACGGGCGCTGGCCGCGGCTGCCGCCCACCTGGCCCCCTTCGGCGATCGGGTCACGCTGGTGCGATCTCGCTTCGATCACCTCGACACGATCATGACTGACCTGGCCATCGACGATCTCTCCGGGGCCCTGTTCGACCTCGGCGTGTCCTCGCCCCAGCTCGACGAGCCCGAGCGGGGGTTCTCCTACCGCTCGGACGCCCCCCTCGACATGCGCATGGATCCGGACGATCCATGGTCCGCCGCCGACGTGGTCAACGGCTACCAGGAAGCCGAACTGGCCCACCTGCTGGCGGCCTACGGGGATGAGCGCTACGCCCGCCGGATCGCCCACGCCATCGTCCAGGCCCGGCCGATCGAGACCACGGCCCAGCTGGCCGGCATCGTGGCCGGCGCCATCCCCGCCGCGGCCCGCCGCCGGGGCGGGCACCCGGCGAAGCGCACCTTCCAGGCCATCCGCATCGAGGTCAACCGGGAGCTGGCCGTGCTGCCCGGGGCCATCGACCAGGCGCTCGATCGGACCCGGCCCCGAGGCCGCGTCGTCGTGCTCGCCTACCACTCGGGTGAGGACCGCATCGTCAAGGAGCGCTTCCGGCACGCCGCGACCGGCGGCTGCACCTGCCCACCGGGCCTGCCCTGCGTGTGCGCGGCCGTGGCCACCGTGCGCCTCATCAAGCCGAGCGCCAAGAGGCCGACGGCGGCCGAGGTGGCCGACAATCGGCGCGCCGAATCGGCCCGACTGCGAGCTGTGGAGAAGCTGGCGTCCGGCCAGTGAGGTCCCGTGGCCATCCAGACCCCACCGATCAGCCGCCACCGTCGGCCGGCGCGCCCGGCGGTCGCCGTCCCGTTCACCCGGGACGCCACCGCGCCGCAGCTCCGTCCCCTCGGCGCGCCTGGATCGCCGGCGACGCCCCCTCCCGGTCATCCTGCGCCGCAACGGCTGCGACCCCGGTCGGGCAGGGCCCGCCTGGCCGTCGTGGTGCCGCGGCCTCGCCGTCGCACCATCGGGCTGCTGGTGGCTGCGCTGTGCGCGGTGCTGTTCGTCGGCTTCTTGGGCCTCGCCGCCGTCCAGATGACGCTGGCCCAGAACCAGCAGCGGCTGGACCGGCTGGAGCGTGAGGTCCAGGACGCCCGCGACTACTACGACCGGCTGCGCCTGGCCGTCGCCCGCCTCCAGTCGCCCGACTACATCGTCCCGACGGCCACCGAGCGGTTGGGCATGGTGCCCGCCACCTCTCCCCTCTACCTCACGCCCAGCGCTGACGTCGTCAACCACGTCGCCGCGGCGACCGGCGAGGTGGTGAGCGACGCCGCCTCGGGCACCGGGGCTGGTCGCCCCGAATGGGGCGCGGTGAAGGAGATCTCGGGAAGAGCTCCGTGACGCGATCAGCCCGAGGTCGCCCGCCGACCCGGGTCTCGTCGTCACCGCGCCGCGCCACCAGCCGGGCGGCGGCGCGAGTCGCTCCGGCGCGCCCGGTGCGGCGCAGCGGACGGACCCGGCCCCGCCTGGTCGCCGTCCTCGGCGTGGCGCTGATCGGCTTCGCCATCCTGCTCGGACGGGTGGCCATCCTCCAGACAGCCGAGGCGGCCGCCTTCAGGCTGGCGGGCGAGCGCCAGCGGGTCCGCACCACCACCCTGCCTGCCGCCCGCGGTGCCATCTTCGACCGCAACGGCTACGAGTTGGCCATCTCCATCCCGCAGACCACGATCTGGGCCGACCCGCGGCTGATCATCGACCCGGCCGGCACGGCCAACGCGCTGGCGCCGGTGCTGGGCCTGGACGCCGAGCGGGTGGCGCGTCTCGCCCAGCGGCTCACGCTGGGCTCAGACACCGACGGGCGCGAGTTCGCGTACGTCGCCCGCCAGGTGGACGACGGAGTGGCCGAGCAGGTCCACGCCCTTCGCCTCCCCGGCATCAGCTCCTATCCGGAGCCGCGGCGGTTCCAACCCAGCGAAGAGCTGGCCCGCAGCATCATCGGCTCCACCGATCCCGACGGTCGCGGCACCGCCGGGTTGGAGCTGGCCTTCGACGAGGTGCTCACCGGCGAGCCCGGCCAGCTCGTCCGCGAGAAGGGCCAGGACGGCAGGACGATCCCGTCCGGGTACCACGAGCTCATCGCCCCCACACCCGGCGACGATCTCGTGCTGACGCTGGACCGCAACCTGCAGTACGTGACCGAACAGCTCCTCGTGACGCAGGTGGAGTCGGCGCAGGCGCGAGGTGGCATGGTCGTCGTGATGGAGGCCACCACCGGCGACGTCTTGGCCATGGCCAACGCCCGGCGCAACCCCGACACCGGCCGGGTCGAGCCGTCGTCGGCCAACCTGGCGGCCGTGGACACCTACGAGCCGGGATCAGTGGCGAAGATCGTCACCGCGGCGGCGGCGCTGCAGGAGGGCGTGGCCAACTCCCAGTCCACCTGGATGATCCCGGCCCGCCAGAGGTTCTCGGACCACATCTTCACCGACGCCGAGCCCCACCCGACCGAGCCGATGACGCTGGCCCGCATCATCGCCAAGTCCTCCAACATCGGGACGATGACGGTGAGCAAGCTGCTGGGGGCCGAGGGCCAGGAGCGCTACCTGCGGGCTTTCGGCTTCGGTTCCCGCTCGGGCCTCGGGTTCCCCGGCGAGGCGGAGGGCATTCTCGAGCCGGCGGGCGAGTGGCAGGGCACGGAGCGCTACACGGTGGCCTACGGGCAAGGCGTGGCGGTGACCGCGGTGCAGCTCGCCGCGGCGATGAACACCATCGCCAACGGCGGCACCTACGTGACCCCGCGCCTGGTCCAGGCCACGATCGGGCGCGATGGCGAGGACGCGCCGGCGCCGCCGGGCGAGCGCCGCGAGGTGCTGTCCCCGGCCGTGGCCCAGGAGATGAACCAGATCCTGCGTGAGGTGGTGTGCCGGGGTACCGGGAAGAACGCCCGGATCGACGGCTACACGGTCGCCGGCAAGACGGGCACTGCGTATAAGGCGAGGGACCAGGGCGGATACGCCGATGCCAGCGGACGGAAGAAGTACTACGCCAGCTTCGCCGGCTTCGTGCCGGCCGAGCAGCCCCGCCTCACGATCCTCGTCTCGATCGACGAGCCTCCGGGCTCCGGAGAGCACTACGGCGCCCAGGTGGCCGCGCCGCTGTTCGTCGACGTGGCCCGCGAGGCCCTCCGTCGGCTCCAGGTCCCCCCGACGTCGAGCGGCGACACCTGTACGGTCGCGCCCGACCAGCCGTGAGGCAGGGGTGGTGAGCCGGCGGATGACGTTGACCACCCTGGCCGAACAGACACCCGAGGTGCCCGCGAGGATCGACGGCGACGGCTCGGCCACCATCACGGGAATGGTCCTCGACTCCCGCCTGGTCCGCCCCGGCGACCTCTACTGCTGCATCCGGGGCGAGCAGGCCGATGGTCATCGCTTTGCGCCGGACGCGGTCGCGGCCGGGGCGGCCGGGCTGCTGGTCGATCATCGTCTCGACCAACCCGCTCCCCAGCTCATCGTGGACGACACCCGCGCGGCGCTCGGACCGCTGGCGGCCACACTCTGGGACCACCCCTCCCGCCGGCTGACGATGGTGGGCATCACCGGGACCAACGGCAAGACCACCACCAGCTATGTCCTCTCCGCCGTGTTTGAACAGGCCGGGTGGCCCACCGGCGTGCTCGGGACCCTGACCGGCGTCTTCACGACCCCCGAGGCTCCGGAGCTGCAGGCCCGTCTGGCCCGGTTGGCCGAGGGCGGTGAGCGGGCGGTGGCCATGGAGGTGTCGTCGCACGCGCTGGCCATGCGCCGGGTGGACGGCATCCGCTTCGAGGTGGCGGCGTTCACCAACCTCGGTCGCGATCACCTCGACTTCCACGGGACGGTGGATCGGTATTACGCGGCCAAGGCCTCGCTGTTCACGGCCGAGCGGGCTGAGATGGGCGTCGTCAACGTCGACGATGCGCACGGGCGGCGGCTGGCCGCGACCGTGGCTATTCCGATCCTGTCCTGCTCGCTGACGGACGCCCGTGACCTGCAGGCCGGTCCCACCGGGAGCCGCTTCCGCTGGCGTGACCAGCAGGTCGAGCTACCCCTCGGCGGCCGTTTCAACGTGGCCAACGCCATCGTTGCCGCCACGGTGGCGTCGGCGCTCGGCATCGACGACGCCACGATCGCGCGAGGGCTCTCCGGGGTGGCGCCGGTCCCGGGGCGCATGGAGGCGGTCGAGGCCGGCCAGGCCTTCCGCGTCCTGGTCGACTTCGCTCACACGCCGGATGCGCTGGCCGGGCTGTTGTCGGATCTGCGCAGCGTGACGACCGGGCGGATCATCTTGGTCTTCGGCTGCGGTGGCGACCGTGACGCGGCCAAGCGCCCGCTCATGGGAGCCGCCGCGGCCCGAGCGGCCGATGTCGTCGTGGTCACCTCCGACAACCCGCGCGGCGAGGACCCTGACGCCATCATCGCCGCCATCGTCGGCGGAGTGCCCGAGGGGCGCCGGGACGCCGTGGTCACCGAGCCGGACCGCGCGGCGGCCATTGGCCTCGGGCTGGCGGAGGCGCGCCCGGGCGATGTCGTCGTGATCGCCGGCAAGGGTCACGAAACCACCCAGACCGTCGCCGGAACGACCCGACCCTTCGACGACCGGCTGGTGGCGCGAGCGCTGCTCGAGGCGGCCCGATGATCGCGCTCCTGATCGCCAGCTCGGTCGCCATGGCCGTGTCGCTCGTCGGCACCCGATTCCTGATCGGCTTCTTCAGAAGCCGCGGCAAGGGGCAGCCCATCCTGGGGCCGGAGGACCACGGCCCCAATCACGAGCACAAGGCCGGGACGCCGACCATGGGTGGCATCGCCGTGCTGGCCTCCGCGGTGTTCGGCTATCTCGTGGCCCACTTCCGCAGGGGCGCGTACTTCTCCGATCACGCGCTCTTCATCATCGTCGGCATCGGGGCGATGGCCGCCCTCGGCTTCCTCGACGACTTCCTGAAGGTGCGCCGAGGCCACAACCGCGGCGTGCTGTGGAAGAAGAAGGGCTGGATCACGCTCGCGATGTCGTTCGTGATCGCGACAGCGATGGTCTCGTTCACGGAGATCGACACCCGCATCGGCCTCACCCGAGCCGACCTGCCTGGCTGGGAGCTCGGCAAGGTCGGATGGGTGCTGTGGGCCGGCCTCATCATCTTCTCCACGGTCAACGCCGTGAACGTCACCGACGGGCTCGACGGCCTGGCCGCCGGCTCGGCGCTGTTCGGGTTCTTCGCGTTCACGATCATCGCCTTCTGGGGTCTGCGCAACCCGGAGCTCTATCCGTTCATCATCAACCCCTTCGACCTGTCGATCCTCGCCGTCGCCCTGGCCGGTGCCTGCATCGGCTTCCTCTGGTGGAACGCGGCACCGGCGCGCATCATCATGGGCGACGTCGGCGCGCTCGGGCTCGGCGCCGCACTCGCGCTGCTCGCGCTGAGCACCAACACCAGCCTGCTGCTCCCGCTCATCTGCCTGCTCAACGTGATCGAGATCGGCTCGGTGGCGCTGCAGATGGGCAGCTACCGGCTGTTCGACAAGCGCCGCATCTTCCGCATGACGCCCATCCACCACCACTACGAGCTGGTGGGCTGGCCGGAGACGACGGTGGTCATCCGGTTCTGGATCATCGCCGGCATCGGCGTGGCGATGGCGCTCGGCCTGTTCTACGCCGACTTCGCCCGCCGCATCGGAGTGGCATGAGGATTTTCGAGGGGGAGGGCCAGAGCCCCTCCCCCTGTCGGAGGGGTGCGGCGTGAGAGCGCTGGTATACGGGTTGGCCATCACCGGCGACGCCACCGTGCGGGCGTTGGAGCAGCGCGGATGGACGGTCGTGGTGGCCGACGACCGGGCCACGCCGTCAGTGCGTGCCGCCGCGGAGGACCTGGGTGTCGAGCTGATCGAGGCGCCCAGTGCCGAGGCGCTCGACCGGCTGGTCGACGACGTGGACCTGGTGTCGCCCAGCCCGGGGCTGCCCGAGCAGCACCGATTGTTCGCTGCCGCGGCGCGGGCGGGTGTGCCGGTGCGCAGCGAGATCGAGCTGGCCTACGCGTGGGAGCAGTCCCGGACCGGCGGCCCCCGCCCCATGGTGGCGGTGACCGGCACCGACGGCAAGACCACGACCACCCTCATGGCCACGGCGATGGTCGAGGGCAGCGGCCGGCGGGCCGTGGCCGCCGGCAACACCGAGCTCCCCCTCGTCGCCGCGCTGGACCTCGACGTGGATGTGTTCCTGGTCGAGTGCTCGAGCTTCCGGCTGGCCTTCACAGAAGCGTTCCGGGCCGAGGCCGCCGTGTGGTTGAACCTCGCTCCGGACCACCTCGACTGGCACCGGTCGCCGGCGTCGTACGAGGCGGCCAAGGCCCGCATCTGGGCCGCACAGCGGGCCGACGACGCGGCGATAGGCAACGGTGACGATCTTGCGGTGCTGGCCCGCCTGCACGAGGCGCCCGCCCGTCACGTCACCTTCGCCCCCGCCGGCGCGGACTACCACGTCGATGGCCGCGACCTGAGAGGCCCCCAGGGCGTCCTGGCTCCCATCGACTCCATGCGGCGCACCTTGCCGCACGACGTGACCAATGCGCTGGCCGCGGCCGCCGGCGTGCTCGAGGCGAGGGTGGCCACCGTAGAGGGCGTCTCCGCCGGCCTGGCCGGGTTCACCGGGCCCCGCCACCGGATCGAACTGGTGGCCAGCGCGGACGGCATCGACTGGTACAACGACTCCAAGGCCACGACCCCGCACGCGGCGGCCATGGCCATCCGCGGGTTCGAACGGGTCGTGCTGTTGGCCGGTGGTCGCAACAAGGGCCTCGACCTCGACCCCCTGGCCGAACTGGCACCCCATCTGCGGGCGGTGGTCGCGCTGGGCGAGGCCGCGCCGGAGGTGGCCAAGGCGTTCAGCACCGCCACCCCGGCGGTGCTGGTCGAGGAGGCCGGCTCGATGGCGGAGGCAGTCGAGGCGGCCCGCCGGCTGGCCCGCCCGGGCGACGCGGTCCTGCTGTCACCGGCCTGCGCCAGCTTCGACTGGTACTCGGGCTACCCCGAGCGGGGCGACGACTTCACCCGGCTCGTCCACGCTCTCCTAGGAGCACGCTGAGGCAATGGATGCACGCATCTCCCCGGGTCTCGACGCCGCTGGCGGCGTTGCTCCTCCTGTAAGGAGAATCCCCCTGGACCGGTTATGCGACTTTGGTGAGGGTGACGCCGTAGCCGAGGTGGTGGAGTTGGCGGATGAGGTGGTGGCGTCGTTTGTGGTTGTCGGTTCGGCGGGTGAACCAGTCCCCGCCGAGCTCGTTGTAGTCGCAGTCGTTGGTGAGCAGATGCCAGCAGATGACCAAGATGGAGTGGCCGACGGCGGTGGTGGCTTTGTTGCGTCCGATGCGGCGAGAG
>DASTFY010000289.1:0-9000 GCA_035719525.1 Acidimicrobiales bacterium | reverse complement strand
CGTGGTGGTGCTGCACGCCCACCGCCGGGAGATCCAGGTCGGCCGCCAGCTTGGTGGAGCGGTACTCGGGATGCAGATCGTGCGCGACTACGTCGGGGACCACGCCGTAGAGGTCGCACAGATGGTCGATGGCCTGGAGGAAGGAACGGTGGGTGGCCAGGTGCTCCAGGTCCCCGATGTGGTGGCTCGGGACGACGAACGCTCCTTTCACCACGCTCACCGTGCTCTTCAGCTCGGCGCCGACGGCGAGCACCTGGCACGGCGCGGTGAAGGGGAGCGGAAGGGGCTCGGGGGCGTACCCCCGGGACCGGCGCACCACCTGGACGCGCCCGGGGGAGGTGCGCACCACCGAATCATCGCAGCGGATGTGGATCGGACGGTCGTGGGTGAGAAGGCCCTCGACCAGCGGGCCGAGCCGAGCCACGGCGTCGTCGTCGTCGTGGGCGATCGGCTCGTCGCTGATGTTGCCGCTGGTCATGACGAGGGGCCGACCGACCGCCCGGAGCATGAGGTGGTGGAGCGGGCTGTACGGAAGCAGGAGCCCCAGCTCCGCCAGGTTCGGCGCCACACCGTCCGCCACCCCTGCCCCGGGCTGTCGCGGTGCGAGCACGATCGGCTTCCGCGGCGACGCCAGCGCAGCGAGGGCGCGCCCGTCGAGGACGCACAGGCGACCCGCCTCGGCCTCGTCGCGGACCATCACCGCGAAGGGCTTGTCGTCGCGAGCCTTGCGTCTCCTCAGCTCGGCCACGGCCGCGGTGTCGGTAGCGTCGACGACCAGGTGATAGCCGCCGATGCCTTTCAGGGCGAGGATCTTCCCGCGCTGTAGGGCGTCGACGGCTGCGGCCAGCGCCGCACGACCCTGCGCGAGAACGACACCCCGCCCATCACGCCAAGACAGGCGGGGGCCACACGCGGGGCAAGCGTTCGGTTGGGCGTGGAACCTCCGATCAGCGGGGTCGTCGTACTCCGCCCGGCACTCGTCGCACAGGCCAAACCCGGCCATCGTCGTGTTCGGGCGGTCGTAGGGCACGCCCGTGACGATGGTGTACCGAGGCCCGCAGTTCGTGCAGTTCGTGAACGGGTAGCCGTAGCGACGGTCCTCATGGTCGTCGACCTCGGCCAGGCAGTCCGGACACGTCGCGGTGTCGATGCAGATCGGGACATCCGCTGAGCCGGCGTCCTCGCTGTCCGCGATCCGGAACCCGCTGGAGCCGACCGGTGGTGCATCCTCCGCGCTCACGGACGACACGCGGGCCAGCGGTGGGGCCTGCTCCCACACCCGCCGGGTGAGCTCGGCGATCTGCTCCGGCGCACCTTCGACGTCGATCAGGACGCCGTGCGAATCGTTGAGCACGCAACCAGCCAGACCGAGCGCGACGGCATGGTGGAAGACGAAGGGTCGGAAACCGACGCCCTGGACCGTGCCGGTGACGCGCAGCCTCGTACGGGTCGTCATGGTCAGCAGATGCGGGGAAGGGGGTCGCCCACCAGCATGTCCACGATCCGCGTCCCGCCGAAGGACGTGAGCAGGACGACGATGCCTTCCGGTTCGGCCGCGATCTCACCGATGCGGGTGGCGTCGGCTCCGAGGGGGTGGGCGTGCCATGCGTCCAGTGCCGCGTCCGCCTCGTCCGGTGCGACGACGGCGAGAACCTTGCCCTCGTTGGCGACGTAGAGGGGGTCGATCCCGAGCAGATCGCAGGCACCCGTCACCGCCGGCGCCACAGGCAGACGCGCCTCGTCCAGAACCACGGCCAGGCCGGTGTCGCGGGCCAGCTCGTTGCATACCGTGCCGACGCCGCCGCGGGTGGGGTCGCGCATCCAGCGAACGCTGGGCGCGACCGAGAACAGGGCCTCGACGAGCTCGTTGACGGGTGCGGTGTCGGAGCGGATGTCGGCCTCGAACATCAGGTCGCCGCGGGCGAGCATCACCGCGATGCCGTGCTCGGCGATGCCGCCCGACACCAGCACGACGTCACCGACCCTCACGGTGTCCGGCCCCAGTTGCCGACCGGGGGGCACCACGCCGACGCCCGCGGTGGTGATGTACAGGCCGTCCGCGGCGCCCCGGCCCACCACCTTGGTGTCGCCGGTGACGATGGCGACTCCGGCTGCGGCGGCGGCAGTCTCCATGTCGGCCACGATCGTCCGTAGCCCCTCGACGGGGAACCCCTCCTCGATCACGAACGCGGCGGACAGCCACTCAGGCCTGGCTCCGGACACGGCGAGGTCGTTCACCGTGCCGTGCACGGCGAGGTGACCGATCGATCCGCCCGGGAAGCGCAGGGGCTGGACGACGAAGGAGTCGGTCGTGAACGCCAGCCGCTCCCCCGTGGGCAGGGCCAGCGTGGCGGCATCGCCCAGGGGACCAGGCTCGCCGCGAGCGAACACCTCGACGAACACGGCGTCGACGAGCGCAGCCGACGCCTTGCCCCCCGCGCCGTGAGCCATAGTGACCACCTCGTCGGTCAGGCGAGGGCGGCGACGGCGGTACGCCTCGATCCGAGCGATCACCTTCGCTTCTCGATCGACGGCATCAGCCACCGGCGTCGTCCAATCGTTGCTGGATGGCGGCCCACAAGGAGAACCCGAGCCCCGCCTGCGTCTCCTGGATCCGGTGCACGCTGTCCGAGCGCACGACGAGGCAGTGCTGCAGGTCGGGCGCAGCCGCCATCTCGCCGCCGTCGTACCCGGCCAGCCCGACCGTGATCATCCCCCGGGTTCGGGCCTCGGCAAAGGCGGTGAGCACGTTGCGTGAGCTGCCGCTGGTCGAGATCCCGACGGCGATGTCCCCGGGAGCACCGTAAGCGATGAGCTGGCGCGAGAACACCAGATCGAATCCGACGTCGTTCCCGAGAGCGGTCACGACCGCCGAGTCGTCGACCAGGCTCCGCGCCGGTAGCGGGCGCCCCCACGGGGGCCGCGCGAACAGCTCGGCCAGTGATGCCGCATCGGTCGAGCTGCCTCCGTTGCCGAAGGTGAACAGCCGGGCGCCGTCTACGAACCGGGCCGCCATGATGTCGGCCAGCCGCGCCACCTGCTCGCGCATCCGCGCCGACGTCGCCGCACGGAGCTCAGCGCTGGCCGTTGCCTTCGCCACCGCCGACTGCTCGAGGCTGGTGAGCAGAGGAGCGACCTCGCGCTCATCACCCTCGATGAACGGGTACAGGAACGCGGTGCTCTCGCCGCCCGTGTCACTCATCGTCGCCAGCATCCTCGAGCACGGCGATGGCGGACCCGGCATGGATCAGGACGAGATCGCCGGCCACGACCGTGCCGACGATCGTGGTGTCGATGTGCTCAGGACCCGACGCGGTGCGCACGACGGCCGAGCCCGACTGCTGCACCTCGACCACCTCGGCCATCCGACCCTCGTCGGAGCACGTCACGCAGGTGGCGATCCCGCCGGCCGGACCGGAGTCAGGCGCCAGGAGCCCCGGGTGCTCGAGGCATACGTGGGTGAGCTCCCACAAGACGTGGTAGAGCAGCACCAGTCGGCCGTCATGGGCCGCCGTCTGCAGGGGGTCCTCGATCCAGAGGACATGGTCGGCGACGCCGGGGCGCGGGCGAGGACCAGCGCCCAGCCAGATCGAGGTCGCGCCCCAGACGGAGGCTCGCTGCAGTGACGGGGCCACGCCCGGTGCGTCGGCGGCCCCTACGGCCAGGATCACGTCACCGACGCGAACCGTCGCTCGGAGCACCGCAACGGGGTCGGGCTCGATCACGCTCACCGCGGGCAAGGCCCGCTTGCCGACGATCACCGGGTGGACGAACTCCACGGCGACATGCCGTGCATGTTCCGGCCATGCCGGTGCGAGACACCACATCGTCCCACCGGCCGCGAACCGGCGCGCGAGGGACAGGGCGGCCAGGGCGAGATCGCCGCCCAGCGCGGTCCCGATGACCTGGCCGCTCGCGACGTGCGCGGTGGTTTCGACACCAGCCTCAGCCATGGGCCCTCCTCGACGTCGCGCGAGTATGCCGCCCGCAACGCGCCAGCGGGAGGGCCGCGGGGGACGGCGCCACGATCGGCGCGCGATACCGTGACCCCCGAACTCCTGGAGGGAGATGGCCGGTCTGGAGGTCTGGAACAGCGGCGAAGCACCCGAACCGGGCGAGCGCCTGGCCATCCTGGAGGCCTTCGCCGCGGCCTCCGGCGACGCGTTGCTCAGCCAGAACGCCGACGGTCGCATCACGTTCTGGAACCGCAGCGCGGAGCGCATCCTCGGGTACCGGGAGGGGGAGATCCTGGGACGGAACACGACCACGCTCTTCCCCGGCCGCCTGCAGGCGGAGCTCGGACGGATCTACGACACGGTGAGTGCCGGCGGCCAGGTGGACCATCTGGCGACGGAGGTGGAACGCAAGGACGGCATGCCGATCCCGGTATCGCTCTGCATCCGCCCGGTGCGCGACGACTCCGGCCGGGTGGTGGGGGCGGTGTCCATCGTCCAGGACGTCACCGAGATGCGGCTGGCCCAGGCCGCGTTGGCCGAGGTCGAGGCCCGACTGAGCGGTGGTGAGGCGCAAGCTCACGTGGGCCGCTGGTTGTGGGACATCGGAACCGGTGCCGTGCAGTGGAGCGATGAGCTCCACCGCATCCACGGGGTGGATCCACTGGATTTCGCCGGCACCCTCGACGCTCACCTGAGCTACGCCCATCCCGACGACCGATCGCATGTCGCGGACGCATTGGCGGCCGCGGTGAGGACGGGCCAGCCCGTGGAGGAGGAGTACCGCATCATCCGACCGGAGGGCGACCAACGCTGGATCTACCTGCGGGCCGAGGCTTCGGTGAGCTCAGCCGGGACGGTGGTGGCGCTGCGAGGGATCGGACAGGACGTGACCGATCGGCGCATCACGTCCGACCAACGAGGTTCCTGACCCGGTCGACCAGATCCTGAGTCGTGATCTCCGGCGGCGTCCCTTCGCCCGCCGAGGTCCGGTCCAGGAGTGCGGCCACTTCCCGCAGGGTGTGGGCCGCATGGGAGCGCAGGCTCCCGACCAGGTCCTTCACCTCCTCCGACTGTCGAACGGCTTGCAGCGCGTCGACGACGTCGTCGAAGTCCTGGCTGCCGGCGCGGGCCCCGAGGTAGTAGCCCGCGGCGAAGGCCAGAAGGACGACCATCAGCCCTCGCTCCCGTCGGGGCTCTCGTCGAGGAGCGGCTCAGCCTCGACCTGTAGCTGCACGACCACGTCGGGATAGATCCGCAACATCAGCGCCGTCGGCGACGCGATCTCGAAGTCCCGGATGTCGAAGACCTGCTCTCCGCTGACCAGCAGATTGCCGTCACCCGTGGAGGACACCGCGATGGTCCCTTGGAGCTGCCGCGTGCAACCGTGGAAGCTGACCTCCCCGTCGATCTGGTAGCGGCTGGTCGAGCCGATCGGCGTGCACGCCATCAGTTGCAGCGCCACCACGGGATGGCGTCGCGCGTCGATTCGGCGCATCAGCTCGGCGTCGTAGAGCCCGTTGCCGGAGCGCAGCGTCGCGACGTCGAGCTCGATATCGGCCGAGGGGAGGCTTCCGGTCCGCACGACACCATCGCGGACGTCGGCCTCGATGCGTCCGGTGACGCCGACCGCACCGAAGGTGATCGGGCCGACGGTGGACCGCGCCTCGATGAGCACGGCCGAGCGTTCGGGCACCACTCGGTACCGCGTCGGCCGGAGGTCGTCCTCGTCACCATCCGCCGCATCGACCCCTTCGTCTTCCGGACAGTCATGTGGTTCCGGACGATGGGATGCGGTCGCGGAGCGGAACGCCACCTGATGTCGCTCGATCCTCGCGGTGGGCGACACCGGCGACCAGGGATGGCCCGTCACCGCCGCCCACCCCCCTTCCGCTTCGGCCAACACCGCATCGATGGTGCCGGTGGCGACGTATCGCTGCAGCACCAGGTCCAGACAGTCACGCTCCTGCTTGACCACTCCCATCCAGGCCCGCAGCACCCGCTCGCCCTGATCGGTGAGGCCGTACACGCGCCGTGCCTGCCCGGCCTTGGGGGCCCCCGGCCAGGATTCCACCAACCCGTCCCCCTCGAGCTGGGCCAGCGCTCGATACACGCTGGGCCGGTCCACGCGTCCGAAGCGGAGATCCTCGAGGCCCTTGGCCAGGTTGTAGCCGTACCCGGGCTCCTCGGCGAGCAGCAGCAGCAGGGCAGGAAGCAGGAAGCGACGCGGCGGTGCCAACTCGAAGCGCGCGTGCCGTGCTTCCGGCCAGACGACATCGGTTGACTGCTGCTCCATTCCGGCTCCCCGAGTCTGGCCCCCGCGAAACGCGTCACACCGGTCGCCCCTTCGTACTGGCCATCGCGGCGGGTGTCAACGCCGCGTCCTGGCCGGATGGGTGCGCGTCGGCGAGAGACGCCACGGGCGTCGACCCGCAGGACTGAAGCGCCACGGCCGAGGCGGCGACGCTTCAGTCTCGTTCTCAGGCCTCCGCGGCTCCGGGCTCCGGGGGGGAGAAGGGGCCCGAGATGCTGGCCAGCCACTCCGCCGGGTCTTCGGTGTCGGAGGAGTAGAACTGCATCGGCTCGTAGAACGGGGCCTCGATGTCGAACTCCCGGTACCGCGGCATGCCGGTCCCGGCCGGGATCAGCTTGCCGATGATGATGTTCTCCTTGAGCCCGAGCAGACCGTCGGCCCGTCCGTCGATCGCCGCCTCGGTGAGCACCCGGGTCGTCTCCTGGAACGAAGCCGCGGACAGCCACGACTCCGTGGCCAGTGAGGCCTTGGTGATGCCCATGATCTCCGGGCGGCCCTCGGCGGGACGCTCGCCGGCCTCGACCATGGTCTTGTTCATCTCCCGGAACACCCGCTGATCCACGCGCTCACCGGGCAGGAACTCCGTGCCGCCCGGCTCCTGCACGCCGATGCGACGGGTCATCTGACGGACGATCAGCTCGATGTGCTTGTCGTGGATCGACACGCCCTGGTCGCGGTAGACCTTCTGGACCTCCTCGACGAGGTACTGCTGGGTCTCGCGGACACCCTTGATCTCCATCAGCTCCTTCGGGTCGTAGGGCCCGTCAGTGATGGGGTCACCGGCCTTGACGTCGTCACCGTCACGGACGATGAGGCGGGACTGCGACGGCAGGGTGACCGACTCGGACTTCTCGTCGCCGTCGGTCTCGATGCTGATCGGGATGCCCCGGCCCTCGTCGTCGGCGATGCGGATCACGCCCGACGCGCGGGCTAGACGGGCCGCGCCACGAGGCGTGCGGGCCTCGAACAGCTCGACCACCCGCGGGAGGCCGCCGGCGATATCGCGACCGGCCACACCGCCGGTGTGGAAGGTCCGCATGGTCAGCTGCGTGCCGGGCTCGCCGATGGACTGAGCGGCGATGACGCCCACCGCCTCGCCGAGCTCGATGTTCTTGCCCGTGGCCAACGAGCGCCCGTAGCAGAGGGCGCACACGCCCTGCTCGGCATCGCAGGTCAGCACCGAGCGCACCCGGACCCGCGTGACGTCCGGGTCCTGGCGGAGGGCGTCGACGGCATCGTCGTCCAGCACGGTGTTGCGCGGGATCACGGTGCCATCGGCCAGCTTCACGTCCGTCACCAGCGCCCGGCCGAAGAGCTTCGTCTCCAGGTAGTTGCGCTGCTTGGCCGTGTCCGGCGCGACGTTCTCCACCCACAGGCCGAGCGTCGTACCACAGTCTTCGCCGCGCACGATCAGCTCCTGGGCCACGTCGACCAGCCGCCGGGTGAGGTAGCCGGAGTCCGCGGTGCGCAGCGCGGTGTCGACCAGCCCCTTGCGAGCGCCGGGCGTGGCGATGAAGTACTCGAGCATCTCGAGGCCCTCACGGAAGTTCGACTTGATCGGGCGGGGGATCATGTCGCCACGGGGGTTGGCCACGAGGCCGCGCATGCCCGCGATCTGGCGGACCTGCATCATGTTCCCGCGGGCACCCGAGCCCACCATCATGTCGATGGGGTTGAACTCCAGCTTCCTGAGGCCCTCCTCCATGGCCTCCCGGACCAGCTCAGTGGCCTCCGTCCAGATGCGGACCTCCTGGTTGCGCCGCTCGCCGTCGGTGATGATGCCCCGGCGGAACTGGTTCTCGACCTTGTCCGCCTCCTTCTCGTACTTCTCGAGCAGCTCCTTCTTCTTGACTGGCGTCTTGACGTCGTCGATGGAGATCGTCAGACCGGACTGCGAGGCGTACCGGTAGCAGAGGTTCTTGATGTTGTCGAGCGCTTCGGCCACCTCGGCCTTGAGGTAGTTGTCGGACAGGCGCTCCACGACCAGGCCCATCTCCCGCTTGCGCATGCCCGCGGTGATGTGCCCGAACCGGCCGGTGTAATCGGCGGGCAGGGCCTCCTCGAACAGCAGGCGGCCCGGCGTGGTCTCGAGCTCCTCGCGGTGGCCGTCGTCGTCGCGGGGGCCGACCAGCTTGATCGCGGCGTGCAGGTCGATCAGACCCTCGTCGAGCGCGCGGAACACCTCCCACGGCCGGCGGTAGATGCGACCCTCGCCCTTGACGCCCTTGCGCCCGGCGGTGAGGTAGTAGCCACCGATGATGATGTCCTGCTGGGGCGTGACGATGGGTCGACCGGAGGCCGGCGACAGGATGTTGTTGGCGCTCAGCATGAGCACCCGCGCCTCGGCCTGGGCCTCGGCCGACAGCGGCAGGTGCACAGCCATCTGGTCGCCGTCGAAGTCGGCGTTGAAGGCGGTGCAGACCAGCGGGTGGATCTGGATGGCCTTGCCCTCGACCAGGATGGGCTCGAAAGCCTGGATGCCGAGGCGGTGCAGGGTCGGCGCCCGGTTCAGCAGGACCGGGTGCTCCTTGATGACCTCCTCCAGCACGTCCCAGACCTGCGGGCGGCGGCGCTCCACCATCCGCTTGGCCGACTTGATGTTCTGGGCCAGCTCCAGGTCGACCAGGCGCTTCATGACGAAGGGCTTGAACAGCTCCAGCGCCATCAGCTTGGGCAGGCCGCACTGGTGCAGCCGCAGCGTCGGGCCGGCCACGATGACCGAACGGCCGGAGT
>DASTFY010000288.1:0-27934 GCA_035719525.1 Acidimicrobiales bacterium | reverse complement strand
GGCCGTCCGATTTCCGCTAGCAGGCCGGTCGGAGGAGTGTCACGATCGCATCGTGATCGAGGACTTCGAGCGTTGCTACCGAGCGGTGCAGGGCAAGGACGCCCGCTTCGACGGCTGGTTCTTCACCGCCGTCACCTCCACCGGCATCTACTGCCGGCCGAGCTGCCCGGCCGTCACTCCCAAGCGGACCAATGTGCGCTTCTACCCCACGGCCGCCGCGGCCCAATTGGCCGGCTTCCGGGCCTGCAAGCGCTGCCGTCCCGACGCCACCCCCGGGTCGCCCGAGTGGAACATGCGAGCCGATGTCGTCGGGCGCGCCATGCGCCTCATCGCGGACGGCGTCGTCGACCGTGACGGCGTCCGGGGCCTCGCGGCACGGCTCGGCTACAGCGAGCGCCACCTTCATCGCCAGCTGACGGCCGAGGTCGGAGCCGGGCCCATCGCTCTCGCCCGAGCCCAGCGGGCCCAGACCGCCCGCATCCTCATCGAGACCACCCGGTTGCCCTTCGCGCAGGTCGCCTTCGGGGCTGGCTTCGCCAGCATCCGTCAGTTCAACGACACCGTCCGAGAGGTGTTCGCGTCGACACCGACCGAGCTCCGCGCCAAGGCGAGGCCGTTCGGCCATCCACGATCGACCCCGGCCTCCGATCTCGCCGGTGTCGGCCGCATCGCGCTGCGGCTCGCCGTCCGGCAGCCCTTCGACGGTGACGGCCTGCTCGCCTTCCTCGGCCCGCGGGCCGTCCCCGGGATCGAGGAGCTGACCGGTGCCACCTACCGACGGACCCTGGACCTTCCGCACGGTCCCGCCGTGATCGAGCTGACACCGGCGCCGGACCACGTGCGTTGTGCCGTCCGGCTCCACGACCTGCGCGACCTGGCCAGCGCGGTGCAGCGGGCCCGGAGGCTGCTCGACCTCGACGCCGATCCCACTGCCGTCAGCGACGTGCTGGGCGACGACGAGCTCCTCGCTCCCCTGGTGGCCAAGTCACCGGGGCGGCGGTCGTCTGGTCATGTCGATGGTGCCGAGCTGGCCACGCGCGCAGTGTTGGGACAGCAGGTGTCGGTCACGGCGGCCCGCACGCACACCGCCCGGCTCGTCATGGCCGTCGGTACTCGGCTGGCTCACCCCGACGGGGGGCTCACGCACCTGTTCCCGGCCCCGGCCGCCGTGGCTGACCTCGATCCGGCGCTGCTGGCCATGCCGGCGAGCCGCCGGCGCACCATCCTCGGTCTGGCCGCGGCGCTGGCGGGCGGCGAGATCACCATCGACGCGGGCACCGACCGGGCGCGCCTGGAACGCCAACTCACCGGGCTGCCCGGAATCGGTCCGTGGACCGCGGCCTACATCGCGCTGCGCGGCCTGGGTGACCCGGATGTGTTCCTGCCCGGCGATCTGGGTGTGCGCCGCGCCCTCGAGCGCCTCGGCATCCCCGCCGATCCGCGCCATGCCGCGTCCCGGGCGCAAGCGTGGCGTCCCTGGCGTTCCTATGCCCTCCACCACCTGTGGGCCAGCCTCTCGTGAGCATCGAACGCCCGAAAGGACCGACCATGACCACCTGGAGCACCGCAACCTTCGACAGCCCCGTCGGGCCGCTCACGCTGCTCGCCTCGGATGCGGGCCTCCGGGCCCTCCTGTGGCCGACCGACGTCCCCGGGCGTCGGGTGCCGTGGCCGGACGGTACCGCCGCCGAGCCCTCGCACCCCGTGTTGCACCGGGCGGCAGGCCAGCTCGACGAGTACTTCGCCGGACGGCGCCGCTCGTTCGACGTCCCCCTCGACCTCCATGGCACGGCCTTCCAGGTGAAGGCGTGGCGAGCACTGGCCAGCATCCCCTACGGCGCCACGGTGTCCTACGGCGAGCAGGCTCGCCAGCTCGGCGACCCCAACAAGGCCCGCGCCGTCGGCGCGGCCAACGCCAGGAACCCGGTCAGCATCATCCTTCCCTGCCATCGGGTGATCGGCTCCGACGGTGCGCTGACCGGGTTCGCCGGAGGGATCGACGCCAAGCGGACGCTGCTCGAGCTGGAGGCTCGGGTCGTGGCTGACGGCGGACCGGTACCGTCTCCCATGTGACGGAGCCGGGCGCGGAGGCGGCGACGGCCAAGCGGCGGCGGCTCGCCATCGACCTGTCGCCGCTGCGGGTCTCTGGCCGGTTCCGCGTCCTGTTCCTCGGCCACTTCGTGGCCCAGATGGGTGCCCAGGCCGCGGTGATCGTCGTGGCCTGGCAGGTCAAGGAGCTCACCGGCTCGCCGGCGGCCGTCGGGCTGGTGGGCGCCGTGGAGCTCGTGCCGATGCTGCTGCTGTCGCTGTTCGGCGGCGCCCTGGCCGATGCCGCCGACCGCCGCAAGGTGCTGTTGATCTGCGACGCCGGTCAGCTCGTGGTGGCCTGCGGCCTCCTGCTCAACGCGCAGCTGGACCAACCGAACCTTCCCGCCGTATACGTGCTCGCCGCGCTGGTAGCGGTGTTCAGCTCGCTCGGGCAGCCATCACTGTGGGCGATCACCCCCCGCCTCGTCGGGGAGCGCTACTACCCGGCGGCCGCCGCGCTGGAGAGCAGCAGCTTCAGCCTCGCCGCCATCATCGGCCCGATGGTCGGCGGGCTCCTCATCGCCACCGGCGGCGGAGCCGGACTGGCGTACGCCTTCACCGTCGGCACCTACGTCGCGTCGCTGGCCTCGCTCGTCATACTCGGACCGGTGCCGCCGTCGCCCGGGGCGCCGCAGGCCGGCGTGCGCGCCATCCTCGACGGCTTCCGCTACCTGAAGGGCAAACCGGTCCTGCAGGGCACGTACATCCTCGACTTCATCGCCATGGTGTTCGGCATGCCGCGAGCGCTGTTCCCGTTCTTCGCCGACCTGTTCGGAGGCGACCAGTATCTGGGGCTGCTGTATGCCGCGCCTGCGGTGGGCGCGCTCCTGGCCAGCGTGCTCTCCGGCTGGACCGGCCACATTCGCCGGCACGGGCTCGGCGTCGTCGTCTCGGTGGTGGTGTGGGGGCTGGCCATCTTCTTGTTCGGCATCAGCCCGGGCATCTGGTGGGCCGTGCTGTTCCTCGCCATCGCCGGAGCCGCAGACCTGGTGAGTGTGATCTTCCGCAAGACGATCTGGAACACCCTCATCGCGGACGAGTACCGGGGCCGCCTCGGTGGCATCGCATGGGCCAACGTGCGGACCGGACCGGTGCTCGGCGATGTCGAAGCCGGCGTCGTCGCCCGCCTCACGACGGTGCGCTTCTCAGCCGCCAGCGGCGGGCTGCTCTGCGTCGTCGGCGCCCTCGTCGCCGCCGCGCTCCTGCCCGCGTTCACGCGCTACCGCTGGGACCCGGACGCCGCGCCGACCCCCGACGATGCCACCACGCGGACGACATCTTGAGGGCGGTGACGACCGCAGTACGTTTGGCGGCGTGCGCATCGGGGTGGCTATGTCCGGCGGAGGCCATCGCGCGACCGCATGGGGTGCAGGGACGATTCTGGCGCTGAGCGATGCCGGCCTGGGGCCGGACATCTCGTCCGTGTCCTCGGTGTCGGGCGGTTCGATCACGAACGGCGTGGTGGCCCACGACGTCGATCTCGGCGTCGACCCGCCGGATGCCGTCGAGGCGTCGCTCGGCCGCCTGCTTCGCCACCTGACCGGCGAAGGGCTGTTCTGGTTCGGTCCCCCCACTGACGGTTGGCTGCGGGGGTTCCTCGCCGCGGCGGTCCTGGCCGTCGGAAGTCTCATCGGCCTCATGGCCGCATTCCTTCTCGCCGGCCGTGAGGTAGCGCCGTGGTGGCTGCTGCTCCTCGGCGTGTTCGGCGTCGCGCTCGGCCTGGCCGCGCAGAAGAAGCTGGGCACGAGCGGGATGCCCACGTCGCTGCGGCGCTGGCTCGTCCTCATGCTGGCGCTTATCGGGGTTCCGGCCGCTGCGCTCACGGCGGTCACGACGTGGGCGCACGGCTGGTGGCTGGCCGTGGCCGCCGCCGTCGCCGCCGTGCTCGCCGGCCTGGCCGTCTGGGGGTTCCTGCGGCTGTTCGGTGGTCGTGGCGACATGGTCGCTCGGGGGCTCGCCGCGGTGCACTTCTCCAAGCAGGGCACCGAGGCCGTCCTGCGCGACGTCGACCACGCCAGCGTCCACCACGTGTTCTGCGCCACCGACCTCCAGTCGGGCGATGCGGTCTACTTCACACCCCGCGTCGTGGCGGGCTATCGCATCGGCTTCGGCACTCCGGGCGACCTCTCGCTGGCCGTGGCGGTCCAGTGCTCGGCCTGCCTCCCCGGAGCGTTCCCGCCCCGGGTGCTCGACAACTCCGGCAACCACCGGTTCAACCTCCAGCGCGACTACGACAAGACCCGGCCCGGGTTCCCTGGTCCGGTCGAACGCCTGGTGGTCAACGACGGTGGCGTCTACGACAACATGGCGGACCAGTGGGAGCAGGGGTTCCGCGACCGGGCAGGGCGCGAGGGGTCCCCACTCCAGGCCGCCGAGGCCGCCGATCTGCTGGTCGTAGTCAACGCCGGCAAGTCGGCCGGGTGGACGGAGTGGCGGGCCGGCCGCCTGCTGTCCGATGTCCCGGGGCTCACCCGCACCATCGACATCCTGTACGACGTGTCCACCAGCCACCGGCGCAAGCGCTTCGTGTCCAGCGCCGACATCGCCGGTTCCGGCAGCGGCGGCCGGGGGACGCTGGTCCACATCACCACGAACCCCTTGGCCGTCATCGGGCGGTTCGCCGCGCGCGGCGACGACGGGCAGAAGGCGCGGGCGGCGGCGGCACGACGGATCGTCCTCGACGTCGCCGGCGACGACGAGTGGGACACCGCCGCCGACAAGAACGCGTCTGTCAAGACGACGCTCGGCCGTCTCTCGGTCGAGGACGTCGCCCGGCTCGTCTGGCACGCCTATGTGCTCACGTGGATCGGTCTGTGGGTGGTGCACGACGTCGGCGGCGCACCCGATCCGGCGCGACTGTCGCTCGACCGCTTCCGCCAGCTGGCCCGCCCGGACGCCGACAACGCCCCATGATCCGAAGCGTCCCGTTCCTGCAACAAGCCGTCGTCGTGAGCGGCCACATGATCGATCAGCCCCAACGGCCGTCCCCCCGCTTCCCGGCGTCGGCCGAAGCGGCCGTCACTCGTGCCACCACCGAGGTGCTGCAGGGATGGACGGTCGGGCCCGGCACACTGCTGGTGAGCGGTGGGGCGCGGGGTGCGGACATCATCGCCGCCGAACAGGCGCTCGAGCTGGGGGCCGAGGTGTGGCTGCTGGTGGCCCTGCCCGACGAGGCGTTCGTGGCCGGGTCGGTCCGGCTCCCGGGCACGGACTGGGAACAGCGCTACAAGGCGCTGCGACAGCGCTGCCCCACGCGCTTCCAGCACGACGAGCTGGGCCCGGCCGATTCGCCCGAGCTGGCCTTCGAACGCAACAACGACTGGATCCTCGACGCCGCCCAGGCGGCCGCGCCGCGGCTGCGGGTGCTGGCGGTGTGGGACGGCGAGCCGGGTGACGGTCCCGGCGGCACGTGGGACTTCGTTCAGCGAGCCCGCACGATGGGGGCGCAGGTGGCGGTGATCGATCCGATCGACGGCACCGTCAGCGAGGGCGACGACTGACAGAGGGCGCCGCGCTACGCCGGGCTACGCGGCGATCAGCCGCTCCGCCGCGCCGGTGGCCAGGCGCAGTCCGCTGAGGCCCGGGAGCAGGTCGATCCTGCGGTCGATGCGCTCGGTCATCGCGGTGCCGTCGGGACCGCTGAACAGATGGCGGGCTAGGAAGGCCACCTCGGACGGGGGCAGCAGGGTCGAGCCGACGGGACCCCACCACCGACGCAACGCCGTCCGCGTGATCCAGCGGGCCCGGGCGTCGTTCCGGAGCCGGCGCTCGGCCTGGCGGGCGTAGAAGTCTGCATGCCGACCCTCTTGGCGCATCAGGCGCGGCAACAGCGCGGTCAACACAGGATGGTTGGCCCGCTGGCCCAGCCGGGCGTACGCGGCCTGCGCCGTCCATTCGTTGACGGCGCCCCAGGTCATGTGGACCGCCGTCCAGGCCGGGCCGACCAGCAACGACCCGAGCGAGTGCGCCACGGGGGCGACGCGGTCGAACCGGCCGAGCCGCTGGCGGGTGGTGTTCACGCGATCCCGCCCCGCGGTCTCCCCGTGAGCCGCCAGCACGGCTTCGATGGCATCGCCGTGGTACATCTCCTCCACGTTCCACAGCGTCAGGAACGTGGTGACCGTGGGATCGCGGTGGGCGGGCGTCACCAACAGGTCTCGCAGGTAGCAGACGGTGTGGTACTCGACGTCGTGCATGTAGCGCAGACAGCGGAGGGTGTCGCCGTCGAGGGGGTGGTCGATGAACTGGGTCAGATCGAGGTCGTCCAGTGACACCGGCACGGAACGTGCCTTGAAGGCGTCGATGTCGAAATCGTTGTCCGCGGTGGGGGCCGCGGAACGGCGGGTCAGTCCGGTGGCCATCCGTAGGATGTACCAACCACTGCCGGCACCGTCAACCTGATCACCGTTCGGCACCCGGTCGTGCCCCCGTTCCCGCCGCGAGGACTCCGAGCCCCATGACGACGGCCAGGGCTACCGCCCGCCGCCACGTCCTACTGTGCTTCCCGAGCCGAGTCATCGGACTGACCTCCCGCCATGGATGTCGATGACCAGACATGCGCCTCGGGCGCGCCGCGTCACCTCCAGCGTCAGGTCGTCACAGAACCGACACCAAACAGCTGCTCCACGACGGTTGCATCAGCAAGTATTCGGCTCCGAGCGCGATATGCGCGACCCGACGCATTGCCGAGCGAAGCGAGTAGGAGCCAGCCGAAGCGCAGCGGAGGATGGCGACGAAGAGACGTGCCGGACCCGGTGCGTCCGGCTTGGCCGGCGCACCGCAACGCGACCCGACGCATTGCCGAGCGAAGCGAGTAGGAGCCGATCGAAGCGCAGCGGAGAGCGGCGACGAATAATCAGTCGAAGAGGTCGGGGTCGGTTCGCACGATCTCGTCCCAGAGCGGCTGGAACGAGAACCAACCAGCCAGCGGGTACCCGGTCTGATCGCGCGTGTAGCGGGCCCCTTCGTCCGGGATGAGGATGGGCTGGCCGGCTGCTTCGGCCAGCAGTTGAGCCTGGCAGGTGCGCTCCATGGTGATGAACCACCAGGCCGCCTCGTCCACGGATTGGCCCACGGTGAAGAGGCCGTGGTTCTGGTGGATCGCCGCCTTGCAGGAGCCGAGACCGGCGGCCAGCGCCTTTCCGGCCTCCTCCTCCAGCACCACGACGCCGGCGCCATCCGACACCAGGGCGTGGTCCTCGAAGAACTGACACGCGTCCTGCGTGATCGGGTCGAGCGGGCGCCCCAGTGTCGACCACGACTTGCCGTAGACCGAGTGGGCGTGGGCCGCGGCGATGACGTCCGGCCGAGCCGCGTGGATGGCGGCGTGGATGATGAACGCGGCCCGGTTGACCGGCTTGCGTCCGTGCACCACGGCGCCCGAGTGGTTCACGAGGATGAGGTCCGAGACCCTGACGTGGCGGAAGCTCATGCCGAAGGGGTTGACCCAGAAGTGGTCGGTGAGCTCTGGATCGCGAGCGGTGACGTGCCCGGCCACGCCCTCGGAGAACCCGAGCCGCCCGAAGATCCGCAGCGCGCCGGCCAGGCGCTCCTGGCGATGCCTGCGCTCCGCCTCCACCGAGTCGAAGGTGGGCGGCAGGCTCCACTCCAGGTCCTGCTGCTCGGGTGTGAAGCTGTTGGTCAGGTCCGTCATGTCGGCCTCCTATGACACGAACCCTATGACACGAAGCGCTCCCGGCCCTCCCAGAAGGGAGCCCGGAGATCCTTCTTCAGCACCTTGCCGCTCGGGTTGCGGGGCAAGGCCTCGACCCAGTGGACGCTCGTCGGGCACTTGTAGCCGGCCAGCCGCTCCCGGCACGAAGCGATGAGTTCGGCCTCGGACGCATCGGCCTCATCGCTGGTGGCTGCCCGCACGATCATGGCCTTGGGCGTCTCCCCCCAACGCGTGTCGGGCACGCCGATCACCGCGACGTCGGCCACTGCTGGATGACCCATCAGCACGTTCTCGACCTCGGCCGGGTACACGTTCTCGCCGCCCGAGACGATCATGTCCTTGACCCGGTCGTGGATGTAGAGGTAGCCGTCCGCGTCGAGGTAACCGGCATCGCCACTGCGGAACCAACCGCCCTCCGCCATGACCTTGGCCGTCTCTTCCGGCAGGTTCCAGTACCCCTTCATCACCTGCGGTGAGCGCACCCAGATCTCACCCACTTCGCCGGTCGGGACGTCCTCGCCGGTGCCGACATCGACGATGCGCAGCTCCACGCCGGGTCCCGCCCGCCCGCAGGAGCGCAGCCGGTGCCGGGTCGAGCCACTCAGGTCATGGTCCTCCGGCGGGAGGTTGACCACGGCTCCCGTCGTTTCGGTGAGCCCGTACGCCTGCCAGAAACGGCACCCGAAGGTCTCGACGGCCGAAGCCAGCACGTGCTCCGAGATGGGCGAGGCGCCATAGACCATGACGCGAAGGGACGAGAAGTCCGCCTCCTCCACCCCGGCACCATCAGCATGAACTGCAGCACGGCCGGCACCAGGAAGGCGTGGGTGATGCCGTGCTCCGGGATCAGGCGCACCAGTGCCGCGGGGTCGATGTCGCGCACGATCACCGACGTGGCGCCCTCGTACATCGCGGCCGTCGCCCACCCGCCCCCGCCGATGTGGAACGGCGGCATGGCCACCAGGTTCACGCCGTCCTCGGACAGCTCCCACATGGCCTCCGCCACCGGGAGCAGGCCGAAGCAGTTCGTGTTGGTCAGCATCACCGGACGCCCGGATCGTCTGCGGGCTGGCCGGACACCCACTCGTCGTAGCTCCCGAAGGACGGATGACCACCGATGTCCAGGACGGTCTTGGCCGTGGTGAGCTGGTCGGCGATGGCCTCGAGCACGGGGGCGAACTCCGCTCCGACCACGAACACCTTGGCCTCGGCGTCGTTGACGATCGTGGCCACCTCGGGAGGAGCGAGCCGCCAGCTGACATCGACGCAGATGGCGTCGAGGAGCGCGGCGCTGTAGAACACTTCGAAGTGCTCGACGCTGTTCTTGTCGAGGAACGCGATGCGATCCTGCGGGCCCACCCCTTCGGCGGCCAGGGCGTTGGCGACCTGGCCGGCCCCGGTCGAGGAGGTCACTCCAGGCCACGCGTCGATCGCCCTGGATCAGGGCGGTCTGCGAGTCGCGGGCCCGCCCGTGGACCCTGATGATGTCCGCGAGAGACGTGATCGCCATGGAATCGAAGGTGGTGGCGGCCGTTATCGCAGCGCGGCGAGCGCGGCGTCGTAGTCGGGCTCGGTGGCGATCTCCGGGACCAGCTCCGTGTGGCGGACCGTGCCACCTTCGTCGACGACCACGACCGCCCGGGCGAACAGACCGGCGAGCGGCCCGTCGATGAGGCGAACGCCATACGCCTCCCCGAAGCTGCCGTCCCGGAAGTCCGACCCGTTGACCACGTTGGTCAGACCCTCGGCGCCGCAGAAGCGCGCCTGTGCGAACGGCAGGTCCATGGAGACGTTCAGGATGGTGGTGCTGTCGAGGTTCGCCGCGGCCTCGTTGAAGCGGCGCACGCTGGCCGCGCAGGTCGGCGTGTCGATGCTCGGGAAGATGTTGAGCACGACCCGCTGCCCCGCCAGATCGCTCAGGCCGATCGGGGAAAGGTCGGTCTTCACCACGGTGAAGTCAGGCGCGGGTTGGCCCGGCGTGGGCAGATCGCCCGAGGTGTGGACGGCGTTGCCGCCCACCTTGGTCTCGGCCATGGATGTGTCCTCCTCTGTGCAGGTCGTCCCACTGTGTCCTGGTCGTCCACGCAACGTACCGAAGTCGGCGATCAGACCCGAAGCGCACCGCCACCGCGCGCCTCGGCCCATGAAAGGCCCCCTTCGACGTTGACGTCGTGGGGCAGACCCAGCACCCGCTCGGCCACGATGTTGCGCTGCACCTCGCCCGTGCCACCACCGATGGTGAGCGCCTGCGAGTACAGATATCCGCTGTACCAGTCGCGGTCGTGGAGGTCGGACTCCGGCGTGTCCGGGCTCAGGCTCATGCCGTCGGCCCCGGCGGGGCGGAGCACGCCAGCTCGCCGGCCGAGACCGTCGCCGCCGGTCACCAGGCCCCAGGCTCCGATCAGGTCCCGCGCCGCGCTCATCACGTGCTGCCCGTGCTCGTCGGCCAGGATCTTGCGCACGCTGGCCTCCGGGCCGGGCTGCTCGCCCTTCAGGCGGGCGGTCAGCGTCCGGAGCCGGATGAGCTCCAACACCGTGTGCTCGGCGTAGAGGTGGGCCAGGCGTTGGCGAGCGACGGGATCGGTGACCGGGCCCGCGGCGCGTACGGCGTCGAGCAGGTCGAGCGCCGTCGGTCCCGCGCCCCACAGCACGCCGCCCGAGGAGAGCGAGACGCGCTCGTTGCCGAGCGTCACCTTGGCCAGCCGCCAGCCGTCGTTGACGTCGCCGACGAGGTTCGACGCGGGGATCCGCACGTCGGTGAAGAACACTTCGTTGAAGCTGGGTACCCCGGTCATGGTCGTGATCGGTCGGACCTCGATGCCCGGGAGATCCATCGGGCAGATCAGGTACGAGATGCCCTTGTGCTTGGGCACATCGGGATCGGTGCGGGCGATCAGAATGCCGAAGCGGGCGAACTGGGCGCCACTCGTCCAGATCTTCTGACCGTTGACCACCCATTCGTCCCCGTCGAGCACGGCGCGCGTGCCGAGGCTGGCCAGATCCGAGCCCGCCCCGGGCTCGCTGAAGAGCTGGCACCAGATCTCCTCGCCCGCCAGCATCGGCAGGAGGTAGCGCCGCTTCTGCTCCTCGGTGCCGGCGAAGACGAGGGTGGGCCCCGCCCAGCCGACCCCGATGGGATTGACCGGCCGGCGTACGGCGGCGCGCTCCAGCTCGTCGTCGATGATGAGCTGGTGGACTGGGTCGGCACCGAGCCCGTAGGGAGGCGGCCAGTGCGGCGCGACGAGACCCGCCTCGGCCAGGTCGCGCGGGCTCGGATCGGCATGCTCGGCGAGCCATGACCGCACCGCGACGCGGCGGGGGTCGTCCTGGCCAGGCAGCATGAAGTCCACATCGCGAAGCTACGCCGCGGGGCCGTCGCGAGCCCGATGTACGGTCGGACGGGTGCGGAACGGGTGGAACTTCGCCGACATCTGGGAGTGGGTGGCCGACCACCTGCCCGACGCGCCGGGCCAGGTCCAGGGCGACCGGCGGTTCACATGGGCCGAGATGGACCGCCGGGCCGACGGCATCGCCGCCGTGCTCCTGGCCGGCGGTGCCGGTCATCAGGACAAGGTGGCGCAGTATCTGCACAACGCACCCGAGTACCTGGAGTCGATGTTCGGCATCTACAAGGCCGCGCTCGTCCCGGTCAACACCAACTACCGCTACACCGACGACGAGCTGGTCCATCTGTGGACCAACGCCGACGCCGTCGCGGTGATCTTCCACGGCTCGTTCGCCGACCGTGTCGGACGGGTGCGCCACCGGGTCCCTGCGGTGGCCACCTGGGTGCACGTGGCCGGCGGGAGCGAGGCGCCCTGCCCGCCCTGGGCCATCCCGTACGAGGAGGCGGCGGTTTCGGCCTCCTCCCGGACCGGCGCCCCCTGGGGGCGCAGCGGCGACGACCTGTACATCCTCTACACCGGCGGCACGACGGGGACGCCGAAGGGCGTGATGTGGCGCCAGGACGACGTCGTCGGCAGCCTCGACTCCGGGTCCCGCCGTCCGCTGCCGGCGGACCCGTCGGCCGCCGCCCTCGCCGAGCGCCTGGTCGGGCCGGGGCCGGTCAACCTGCCCGCCGCGCCCTTGATGCACGGCACCGGGGCGTTCAATGCCATGTGGAACCTGGCCCTCGCCGGCTCAGTGGTGACCTTGTCCGGGCGAAGCTTCGACGTCGTCGAACTGCTCGACACCTGCCAGCGCGAACAGGTCAAGTCGATCTCGATCGTCGGTGACGCGTTCGCCAAACCCATGCTCCGAGCGCTCGACGCCGAGCCCGGTCGGTGGGACATCTCGAGCCTTCGGGTGGTGGTGTCATCGGGTGTGATGTGGAGCGCCGAGACCAAGACCGGTCTCCTACGCCACAATCCCCGCCTCATCCTTCTCGACTCGCTCGGCTCCTCCGAGGCGATCGGCATGGCCAACGCCACCACGACGGCCGGCGGCACCTCGGCCACCGCCCGCTTCCGGCTCGGCCCTCAGACCCGGGTGCTCACCGCGGACGGGCGCGACGTGGCGCCGGGCTCGGGTGAGCGGGGACGGGTGGCCCAGGCTGGACGTATGCCCGTCGGCTACTACAAGGACGCCGAGAAGTCAGCCGCCACCTTCGCCGTGATCGACGGTGTCCGGTACTCCATCCCCGGTGACTGGGCCGAGGTCGAAGCCGACGGGACCGTCAAGCTCCTCGGACGGGGCAGCCAGTGCATCAACACCGGCGGTGAGAAGGTGTACCCGGAGGAGGTCGAGGAGGTGCTCAAGGAGCACCCGGCGGTGGCCGACGCCGCCGTCGTGGGCCTCCCCGACGAGCGCTTCGGCGAGGCCGTGACGGCTCTGGTCGAGCCGCTTCCCGGCTGCCGGCTCGATCCGGACGAGGTGATCGCCCACGTCAAGGCCCATCTGGCCGCCTTCAAGGCGCCGAAACGTGTCATCGAGGTGGCCAGCATCGGCCGAGCCGCCAACGGGAAGCTCGACTACCGTCGCCTGAAAGTAGTGGCCGAGAACAGGATCGGCGCCGCCGAGCCCGGGCACCCGGAACCCGGCGCGCTGGTCTAGCGTTCCCTCAGCAGCGCCTTTCCGCCTCAAGGAGGCACACCGTGGCGAACCCGTTCCTCACCGACAAGGCCTTCGAGAAGGCCACCGCAGCCGCCAGTGGCGCCGATGCCACGCTGCTGCCCCCACCCACGCCGGGCACCCAAACCAGTCCCGTCAGCGACGGGCCCATCTCGCCGTACCGTCCCTACCGGCCGATGACCCTCGACGGGACCATCGCCATCACCGGGTTCCTGTTCGTCCTCCTCCTGGCCGCCGCCGTCTGGGGCTGGAACCTGGTCGAGGTATCGGAGGGAGAGGTGACCAGCTTCCCCACGTGGAGCCTGATCGCCGTGCTCATCGGCTTCGGCGCCGTCATCGCGGCATCCTTCAAGCCCCCGCTGGCCAAGTTCCTGGCGCCGGTCTACGCCATCGCGGAGGGCGTGTTCGTGGGTGCCATCTCAGCGGCCTACAACACGGAGTGGAACGGGATCGTCGTTCAGGCCGTCGGGGCCACGCTGGGCGTGTTCCTCGTGATGCTGTTCCTCTACCGCGCCCGGATCGTCAAGGTCACCGACAAGTTCCGCAGCGTGGTCATCGGAGCGACGCTCGGCCTAGCCGCGTTCTACCTGGTCGCACTCCTGCTGAGCCTGTTCGGGATGAACATCTCGTTCCTCTCCGCCACTGACAACGGTTGGTTCGGCCTCGGCTTCAGCATCTTCGCCGCAGGGTTGGCCTCGTTGAACCTGCTGCTCGACTTCGACCTGATCGAGCGGGGCGTGCGGGGAGCCGCCCCCAAGCACATGGAGTGGTTCGCCGGCCTCGGCCTCCTGGTCACCGTGGTGTGGCTCTACCTCGAGATGCTCCGCCTACTGGCCCGCCTCCGCTCCAACTGAGTCTTCGTCGCCGGCCTCCGCTTCGCTTTGGCCGGCTCCTACTCGCTTCGCTCGGCAATGCGTCAGGTCGCGTTCCGGTGCGCCGGCGGAGCCGGACGCGCCGAAGTCGTTCGTGGCGGACGTGGGTGCGACAGACGCGACGGGATCGGCCATGAACGAGATCAGGTGGGCGGAGGGCGTGTCGCCGGATCCACCCTCGCCGTACGGCCGTGATCTGCGCGTCTGATCCGTTCCGTCGCGGGGCCTCTTAGTGATCGACAACTAGCCTTTTCCCGATCATGCGCGATCCACGCCGAACCTCGCACGGGCCCCTGCGGGACCGCTCGTGGCTCTTCGGCGTCGCGGCCATGGCGCTGGCGGGCAGCGGCGTGGCCACTCAAGCCGCCACCGATGCTGACCAGGCAGAACAGCAGGCCGAAGCGTCCACCACGACGACCACGATCGTGTGTGAGCAGCCCAAGCCTCACCGCTCGACCACCACGACCACCACCGAGCCGACCTCGAGCGACCCCGAGCAGTGCGCCCCCGAGACCACCACGACCACCGTGCCGGAGTCCGAGCCGGGTTCCGACTCGACCGCTCCCAGTGGTCCCGACACCACGGACGACGGCTTGACTCCGTCGGACGGGTCGGCGCCCCCGGACGCCTCGTCGACCGCACCTGCCACCACCACGACCGTGGTCCCGACGACGGCGCCGATCCCCCAGACCGAGGTCGCGGCGCCGGACCTACCGCTCGCCCCGCCTGAGGACTGGCCGGTGCGGCTGATCAGCTTCCCGGTGGGAGGCCCGGTCACCTACTACAACGACTGGGGCGCGTGCCGAGGTGGGGCGGACTGCCCTCGTCGTCACGTCGGCAACGACATCATTGGCCGCCGGCTCCAACCGCTGCTCGCCGCGGCTGACGGCGTCGTCTCGCACCTGGTGTCGAACCACCGCACGGCCGGGTGGGGCCTGGTCATCGAGGACGCCGAAGGCTGGGACTACCGCTACTACCACGTCAACAACGACGCACCCGGCACCGACGACGGTTCCAGCCCGCCCGAGTGGCGGCTGGCGCCCGGCATCGCCAAGGGCAGCGCCGTGAAGGCCGGTCAGGTCGTGGCCTATCTCGGCGACAGCGGCAACAGCGAGCTCTCCGTTCCCCACCTGCACTTCGAGATCCACCAGCCCGGCGGCCTAGCGATCAACCCCTACCCGAGCCTGCGCTTCAGCGAGGCGATGGCACGCTGCTCCGTCGCCGCCCCCGGGGTGCTGAAGGAGTCGACGCTCATGCCGCCGATCAACCCGGCACTGGCCGACGCCGTGGTCGCCACCTCGACCGGACGGGGCCGGTTCCTGCTCAGCTTGGACGGCACCGTGCTCGCCCAGGGCGACGCCGCCTCCGTGGGCTGGACCCGCCACGCCGTCGATGACCGACCCTGCCCCTGAGCGATCGCGCCCCTGACGGCCGGGGTAGGGTCCGCGCCAGATGGCCGAGGACTTCGAGCGCGGTGAGGAGCGCCAAAGTGGACCTCGCGCCGGCAAGGGCTTCCCGCCCTGGCTCATCGCCGTCATCGTCGTGGGGGCGCTCAGCGCGCTGTTCATCTCCCAGAACCGGCGCCGCGTCAAGGTCGACTTCGTGCTGTTCGACCGGTTCGCCCGCACGTGGGTCGTGATCCTCATCGCCATGGGCCTCGGGGCGCTCCTGGCCGAGCTGGTACGCGCCACGGTCAAGCGCCGGCGCAAACCCCGGCCGTAGGTCTCGCCGGGCTTCACGCCGCGGCGGGCGTCAGTCCTTGGGGGCGACCGGGCTGCCGTGGTGGGCGACGATGACCCAGCGGTCGTCGTGGAGCTCGAACACGTTCAGCGCGGCAACCGTCCCGCCGAAGCCGTCGTCGGCGAGGAGGTTCTCGGTGCAGGCGACCCAGGCGACCGATCCGCACACCCTCACCAGCTCGTCGGCCACGATGAACTGCAGTCGTTCCCCGTTGGACAGCAGCGCCGCCCAGGACGCGCCGACCTTGCTCCAGCCGTGCAGCGTCGGCCAGCCGGGATGAGTGCAGGCGACATCGTCGCCGTGATCCCAGAGGTCCGCCATGGCATCGAGGTCCCGCTCCTCGAACGCCCCGTAGAACGCTTGGTTGGCGGCCAACACGTCCCCGGCGACTGGAACCACAGCCCATCAGGCTAGAGGCCGGAGTTGGCACGTCCACCACTCGGGCGGCGATCATCACGCCGTGCGCGTGACCTCTCGGGACGGGACCGATCTGGCCCTCCATGACCTGGGGGGCACCGGTCCGCCGCTCGTCCTGTCCCACGCCACGGGCTTCCACGGGCGGGTCCTGGCCCCCATGGCTGTGCCGTTGCGGCGGCGGTTCCACTGCTGGGCGCTGGACTTCCGAGGCCACGGCGACTCCGAGGATCCCGCGACCGACATCGGCGAGTGGGACCGCCTCGGGGCCGACGCCCTCGCGGTGGCCGACGCCCTCGGGCTGCGGCGGGCCATCGGGTTCGGCCACTCGATGGGCGGGACGGCGCTGCTCATGGCCGAGCGGGAACGGCCCGGCACCTTCGCCGGTCTGGTGCTGTTCGAGCCGATTGCGTTTCCTCACGACCAGAGCCGCTCCGAGGGACCTCCGGCGCTCGCGGCCCTGACCCGGCGGCGGCGATCGGTGTTCGACAGCCGGGACGAGGCCTACGACAACTACGCCAGCAAGCCGCCGCTGAGCGCGCTCGCACCCGAGTCACTTCAGGCCTACGTCGACCACGGCCTCACCGACCGCCCGGACGGCGCCGTCGAACTGCGCTGCGATCCCGAGCACGAGGCGCGGATCTTCGAGGGGGGTATGAACTCGGACATGTTCGAGCACCTGGGCGAAATCGGCTGCCCGGTCCTCGTGCTCGCCGGCTCCCCCGAGGAGAACCCACCCGGCATGATCGCTCCTGTGATCGCCGGAGCGCTCCCGCACGGGCACGTGCGCGTGCTGCCGCAGCTGTCCCACTTCGGGCCCATGCAGGACCCGTTGCTGGTGGCCGGCCTCGTTGTGGACTTCGTGGACGCGCTGCCCGTCAACCAGTAGGTCCCCGAACGTCGATACACCCCCGGCGTACCATCGGGACCATGCCGTACCCGGTCCCGACCAGCCTGTCGCCTTCCCGGGTCGAGTCCTTCACCAGCTGCCCGCTGGCCTTCCGCTTCACCAGCATCGAGAAGCTGCCCGAGCCTCCCAGCCCCCACACCACCAAGGGCACGCTGGTCCACCGGGCGTTGGAGCTCCTACTGGCGGAACCGCCGGAGAATCGCAGCGCCCAGTGCGCCCACCGGCTGTTGGGCCAGGCGGTTGACGAGCTTCGCGAGCACCCCGACCTCGCCCACTTGGACCTCACCACGGACGAGGAGGCCGCCTTCGTCGCCGACGCCCATGTGCTGGTCGACTCGTACCTGGCGCTCGAAGATCCGTCGACCATCCGCCCCATCGGTCTCGAGCTGCAGCTCGAGGCGCAGGTCGGCGGGTTGCTGCTGCGAGGGATCATCGACCGGCTGGAGGAGGACGCCGAGGGCGAACTGGTCGTGACCGACTACAAGACGGGCAAGGCACCGCCGCTGCAGTACGAGCAGGGCCGGTTGGGTGGCGTGCACTTCTACGCGTTCCTGTGCGAGCAGGCGCTGGGGCGACGGCCGGCGATCATCCGGCTGATGTACCTGCGGGACGGCACCGTCATCGAGGCCCGGCCCACAGATCGATCAGTGCGGTTCCTCCCCCGGCGGACCGAGGCGGTGTGGCGGGCCATCACCAGGTCGTGCGAGAGCGGCGAGTTCAAGCCGCGGCCGGGCCGGCTCTGCTCCATGTGCGCCTTCCAGGACTGGTGCCCTGCCTTCGGTGGTGATCCCGATCGCGCCGCGCTCGAAGCTCCGGTGCGTTATGGCCGTGGTCCTGTGCAACTCCCCCTCGACGCCACCCCGGTCGACCCTGCGCTTTCGGCGTGACGCCCGCCGTCGAGCGGTTCGACGCCGCCTGCGAAGCCGCGCTCGAGCGCCTGCGAGGCCGACCGCTGGCCGACCCCGTGTTCCGGGCCGCATCGGCGCTGGGTGACTTCTCGGTGATCTGGTTCCTGCTCGGCTCGGCCTGGGGGCTGACCTCGGCCCGCCGCACAGACCGGGCCCTCCGCCTGGCCCTGCTCCTCGGCGTGGAGTCCCTCGTCGTCAACCAGGGCATCAAGCGGCTGGCCCGTCGCACCCGGCCCACGGAGTCCGGCGACGCCCGCTACCCAGTCCGCCGGCCGAGCACCAGCAGCTTCCCGAGCGGCCACGCCAGCGCCGGGTTCTTCGCCGCCAGCCTGCTCAGCGAGGGCGAGTCGGCGTCAGCACCGATCTGGTTCGGCATGGCCGGTGTGGTCGCCACGTCTCGCGCCTACGTCCGCATCCACCACGGCTCCGACGTGGTCGCCGGCGCGGCCGTCGGCCTGGCCCTGGCGGCCATCGCCAAGCGCGCCTGGCCGGTGCGCTGACCAGCGGAATACGGCCTGCTGACAGGCGGTTGCACCGTCCGTGCCACTCGCCTTCGCCGTCACTTGGGACTACCGCTGCCCTTTCGCTCGCAACGCTCATGAGCACCTCCTCGACGGCCTGGCCGACGGCGCGGACTGGGATGTGACGTTTCTTCCCTTCTCGTTGGGGCAGGTCCATGTGGAAGAGGGCGAGCCCGATGTCTGGGACGACCCTGACGCCGACAGCGGCCTGCTCGGGCTCCAGGTCGGCGTGGCCGTCCGGGACGTGATGCCCGAGCGGTTCCGGGACGCCCACCGGGCCCTGTTCCTGCACCGCCACGACCAGGCCGGGTCGCTACGCGACGAGCAGGCCCTGCGCAACGTCCTCAAGGCGCAGGACATCGACGCCGACTCGGCCTTCGCCGAGGTGGCCTCCGGTCGGCCCCTGGCCAGCATCAAGGCCGAGCACACCGCCTTCGCCGCCAGCCACGACGTGTGGGGCGTGCCGACGTTCATCGTGGGCTACCAGGCCGCCTTCGTCCGCCTCATGCACCGGCCCCACGGCGACCCAGCCGTCGCCCGCCAGACCATCGAGCGGGTGGTCGACCTGCTCGGCTGGCCTGACCTCAACGAGTTCAAGCACACCTCCATCCCCCGCTGAGGCAGAGCCCCTGCGAAGCGGCGTAGCGTCTGGACATGGCCAGACCGCCGCAGTTCGACGTGCGCATGAGCGAGGCCGAGGGCCTCATGTGGCGGCTGGAGAAGGACCCGTACCTGTCCTCGACCGTGGCCAACATCACGGTGCTCGACCGCCGGGCCGATTTCGCCCGCTTCCGCCACCGTCTGGACCGCGCCAGCCGGGTCGTCCCCCGGCTGCGACAGCGAGTGCAGCCCACGCCGGTCAGCCTCACGCCGCCGACCTGGGTGGACGACCCCGCGTTCGACCTCGACTACCACGTCCGCCACGTCGCATTGCCCAAGCCCGGCTCAATGCGCCAGCTGTGCGAGCTGGCCACCCTCATCGCCGCCGATCCCTTCGACCGCACCCGGCCTCTGTGGGGGTTCTTCGTCGTCGATGGCCTCAAGGGCGGCCAGGGGGCCATCATCCAGAAGCTGCACCACACGGTGGCCGACGGCGAGGGCAGCATCCGGCTCTCGATGCAGTTCATCGATCTCGAGCGTGACGCACCGGACCCACCGATGCCGCCCGAAGGCGAGCGGCCGGCCGCCGAGCAGCCCGCCCCGCCACCGTCGGCCGCCGAGGCCCTGCGGGACCTGCTGGCTGGCAGCCTGCGCATGCCGATCGGCATCAGCCGACAGCTACGGGAGCTGCTGACCGATCCGACCCAGATCCCCACGGCCGGGATGACGCTGGCCGAGAGCGTCCGCGGCGTGCTCAGCCAGCTCTCGGACGTCGAGACCGCCCACTCACCGGTGTGGACCGAGCGATCGCTCCGCCGCCGGCTGGAGACACTGCGCGCCCCGCTCGACGACACCAAGGCGGCCGCCAAGGCATTGGGCGGAACGCTCAACACCGCGTTCATCTGCGCCGCCGCGGCGGCGGCGGGCGAGTACCACCAGAAGGTGGGCGCCCCGGTGGAGCAGCTCCGTGCCTCGATGGCCGTCAGCACCCGTACCCGGGAGTCCGGCTCGAACGCCTTCTCGCTGGTCCGGATGCTGGTCCCCACCGGGGAGATGGACATGGCCGAGCGCTTCCGGCTGATCCACGAGGCGACCACCACGGCCCGGGAGGCATCGGCCACCGCCGGGTTGGAGACCGTCGCGGCGGTGGCGGCCACGTTGCCGACATCGCTCGTCATCCGGCTGGCCAAGACCCAGGCCCAGACCGTCGACTTCGCCACTTCGAACGTGCGGGGGGCCGATTTCCCCTGCTACATCGGGGGCGCCCAGATCGTGTCGAACTACCCCATTGGGCCCCTCGGCGGGGTCTCGTTCAACCTGACCCTGTTGTCCTACAACGGCAGCTTGGACATGGGACTCAACGTCGACGCCGCGGCCGTCGAGGACCCTGGCCTCCTGCGGAGCTGCATGGAAGGCGCCTTCGCCGAACTCGGCGCCCTCGGGTAGAGGCGTTTGTGTCGACGATCTCCGCGCTGAACGCGGAACTCGTCGACATAGCCGGACCCGGTGCGTCCGGCTCCGCCGGCGTACCGCAACGATGCTGGAGGCATTGCCGAGCGAAGCGAGTAGGAGCCGAGCGAAGCGAAGCGGAGAGCGGCGACGAAGAGATTGCCGAGCGAAGCGAGTAGGAGCCGATCGAAGCGCAGCGGAGAGCGGCGACGAAGACTTAGCTCTCCGGGGCGGCGATGAGAAGGGAACGGACGTCGAGCAGGAGGTCGGCCACCTCGTCGGTGGAGACCAGCTCCCGGTTCAGCATGTCGGCCAGCGCCTTGTCGATCACGGAGAGCGCTTCGCTGATCACGGCATCGTCGCGAATCTCGGTCATCGCTCCTCCTTCATCAGCGGGCTGGTCGGCAAACTTCTTCCGGACGGTACTGCTCCGGTTCCGTTCGTGGGTGCATCGTACCCGTGAACACCCGGTTTCCGCCGAAGCGCGGGCGTGGCGCTCACCACAGCGGCTGGCCGACCCACCGCCCGTGCCCTCGAGGCCGATCGACGGCACCTTACGATCGGCACCATGCAGCTCGAGGACAAGGTCGTCGTCGTCACCGGGGCCGCCAACGGGATCGGCCGGGCTCTGGCCCGGCGTTTCCACGCCGAGGGGGCCAGAGCGGTCGTGGTGGCCGACCTGGACAGCACCGGGGCAGCAGGGCTGGCGGAAGAACTGAACGCCGTCCGCCCTGATTCTGCTCTGGGACTGGGCTGCAACGTCGGGATCGACGCCGAGACCACCGGGCTGATCGAGCGCACGGAGCAGGCCTTCGGTGAGATCGACCTGTTCTTCGCCAACGCCGGGGTCGGCACCGGAGCCGACCTCGAGACGTCCGATGCCGATTGGGCGACCGCGTGGTCCGTCAACTGGCAAGCGCACCTCTTCGCGGCGCGACGGCTGGTGCCGGGATGGCTGGCGCGAGGCGAGGGCTATTTCTGTTCCACCGCTTCGGCCGCGGGGCTGCTGGCCCAGATCGGCAACCTGCCGTACTCGGTGACCAAGCACGCCGCCGTGGCCTTCGCCGAGTGGCTGAGCATCACCTACGGCGGCCGGGGCGTACGAGTTTCCTGCTTGTGTCCCATGGGGGTCAACACCAACATGCTGGCCGCAGCTGATCGGCTGGGCGGAGGCCAGTCGAACAACGTCGTCCGGGCCACGGGCGAGGTGCTGGAACCGGAGGACGTGGCCAACGTGGTGGTCGAAGGGATCGGCGCCGAGCGGTTCCTCCTACTGCCTCATCCCGATGTCCTCGTCCACCTCCAGCGCAAGACGTCCGATGCCGACCGGTGGCTCGGCGGCATGCGCCGACTCCAGGCCCGCATGGCCGCCGGTGCCTGAGCCTTCCGGCGAGCCGCGCTCACGGTGGAGCTGAGCCCGCCGGAGGCCGTCCCGCTTCGGCTCTGGTCCCTCCACCAACTCCAGCCGGTCGGGGCCGAGGTCGTAATCGATCTCGATCGGGACTGGCCGGCGCAACGGGTGCTCGACGTCGTTCGAGGTGGCGGCTTCACCCTGCTCGAGTCCACCGGCCGAGGACGGTGGTGGCGCGTCACGGTGCGTCGTGAGCGGACCTTGGCCGACACGGTCGGCGCCGGCATGCGCCTGCTGTGCGTCGGCCTCAACCCGAGCCTGTACGCGGCCGACGCTGGCGTCGGCTTCGCGCGCCCCGGCAACCGCTTCTGGCGGGCGATGCTGGAGGCCGGACTGGTCGCCGCGGCCCGCGACCCCCTCGCCGCGCTGGTGGATCACGGAATCGGAATGACCGACCTCGTCAAGCGGGCCACCGTACGCGCCGACGAACTCACCACCGTCGAGTACGACGAAGGCCTGGGCCGTGTCGACCGCCTGGCGAGCTGGCTGAGGCCGGCGGCCGTGTGCATCATCGGGCTCGACGGATGGCGCAAGGTGGTCGACCGGAGGGCGACACCGGGCTGGCAGCAGCGCCGCGTGGGCGGCCGGCCGGCGTACCTGATGCCCAACCCCAGCGGCCTCAACGCCCACGTCCGCGTGACCGATCTGGCCGACCACTTCCGAGCGGCGTTCAGACCGCCGCCGGATGACCCACCGGGGCCAGCTGACCCGCGGTCAGCTCCAGCGCCGCGACCGGGCCCACCACGATCGTGGCCGGGGAGCTGACGTCCAGCCCGGCCAGCTCGTCCAGGCGGCCACGGACCACCCGCTGGCGCGACGTCCCGGCCCGCTCCACCACGGCCACCGGCGTGGCCTCGGGGCGGCCCCCTGCGATCAACCGACGCGAGATCGAAGCCCGTTCGGCCACGCCCATGAGTACGACGATGGTCCCACCGACGCGGGCCAGCGCATCCCAGTCCGTGGCGTCTTCGTCGCCGGAGCGACGGTGGCCGGTCACTATGGTGACCGCCGCCGCCAGCCCCCGATGCGTCACCGGCACCCCGGCCAGCGCCGGCGCGGCGATGGCCGACGTCACCCCGGGCACGACCTCGAAAGGCACCCTCGCCTGCTGCAGGCCCCATGCCTCCTCGCCGCCACGACCGAACACGTAGGGGTCGCCGCCCTTCAGGCGCACGACACAACCGTGGCGCCGGCCGAGGTCGACCAGCAACGCCGTGATCAGCTCCTGCGGCACCGGGCGGGCTGGGCGCTTGCCGACGTCGATCAGCTCGGCGGCCGGCGACGCGAGCGCCAGCACCCTGTCGTCGACGAGCGCGTCGTGCACCACGACGTCGGCGTCCTGCAGCAGCAACGCCGCTTTCACCGTGAGCAAATCGGGATCGCCCGGCCCCGCTCCCACCAACCACACCGTCATACGTGGAGTCCGCATTCGGTCTTGTCCAGCCCGTCCCAGCGGCCGGCTCGCCCCGCCTCACCGTCGCCGACCGCGCGGGTGCACGGCCAGCATCCGATCGAGGTGAATCCCCTGGTGACGAGGGGGTTGACCGGTACGTCGTGGGTGGCGATGTAGCGGGCGACGTCGTCGTCGCTCCAGTGCACCAGCGGGTTGATCTTCACCAAGCCCCGCCGGTCGCGCTGGAGGACCGGCGCCTGACTCCGGGCCACGGAGTCGGCGCGGCGCAAGCCGCTCAGCCACGCCGTGCGTCCCCGCAGCGCCCGATCCATGGGCGCCACCTTGCGGGCCTGACAGCAGGCGTCCGGATCGGTCCGCCAGAGGTCGTCGGGCGCGACGCTGGGCCAGACCACTCTCAGCTTGATCGGATAGCGGTCTCGGATGCGCTCGGTCGTGGCCAGGGTCTCCTGGAAGTGGTACTGCGTGTCGAGGAAGATGACCTCGATGCCGGGCGCCACCCGGGAGGCCACGTCGATGAGCACCGCGTCGGTCATCGACGCCGCGATCGTCAGGAGCTGCCCGAACATGGCCACGGCCCAGGCCACGATCTCCTCCGCCGGGGAGCCCTCGAAGCGATCGGCCAGCTGGCGCAGGCCGGCGTCGGTGAGCGGCGTGGGGAAGGGCCGATCCGGTCGGCGGCGGGGGCGGTCGAGGACGACCGGAGACGGCGGCTCGGCCGGCACGGCGGGAGACGGCGACGCCTCCTCCAACAGCACGCTCAAGCCAGGCTCCCGGTCCGGTGGACGAAGTCCCCGAAGGATTCGCCAGGCTCCCGCTCGGTGGCGAAGCGGTCGAACCACGGGCCGAGAACGGAGGGGAGGTCGGCCAGCTTGACGCCTCGCGCGGCCGGCCGGGCCAGCCGATCGCCGCCCGGAGCGCCACCGAGGTGAACGTCGTAGCCGGTCTTGCTGCGCCCGACGATCCCGATCTCCGCCGTGTACGGACGGGCGCAGCCGTTGGGACATCCGGTCATCCGCACGTGCAGGTCGAGACCGGACAGTCCCCGGCGGCCCAGTTCGCCCTCCATCACGCTCAGCACGTCCGGCGCGACCCGTTCCGCCTCGGCCAAGGCCTGCCCACAGGTGGGGAGGGCGGGGCAGGCCATGGCCAAGCGGCGCACCGGGGCGAGGTCGCCCGCCAGCGCAACGCCGTGACGACGGAAGACAGCTTCGACGGCCGTGCGCTCGGCGTCGTCGATGCCGGTGAGCAGGACATCCTGGCGAGGGGTGACCCGCAGGTCGGTCCGGTGCCGCTCGACCACCTCGGCCAGCGCGGCACGCCACGCTCCCGTCACGCGCCCACTGGGCACCGGCACGCCGAGGAACCACCGCCCGTCGTCCTGACTGTGCCATCCCAGGTGGTCGTGGGCCTGCCAGGGCGGCAGCGCGGGAGCAGGGGCCAGGCGAGCGCCGAGGCGGGCCTCGACCTCGCGGCGGAAGGCGGCGACGCCGATGTCCTCCAGCACGTACTTCAGCCGCGCCCGCTTGCGATCCTCCCGGTCTCCCAGGTCGCGATAGGCCAGGACGACGGCCTCAGCCAGATCCTCGACGGCCTCGGCCGGGACCCATCCGAGGAGGTCAGCCAGACGCGGGAAGGTGTCGTCGGGCCGGGCGTGGGTGGCGCCGAGCCCGCCACCGACCAGCACGGCGAACCCGTCGGCTCCGTCGGTACCGGTGATCGGGACGAGGCCGAGGTCGTGGCTGAAGAGGTCGGTGCAGCCATCGCCGGGCCACGCCAGGCCGATCTTGAACTTGCGAGGGAGGTACGTGGTGCCGTAGAGCGGTTCCAGGTCGGTGGCCGGCTCCGCCTCGGCCGCCGACAAGGCGGGCTCGCCGTCGATCCAGACCTCGTAATACGCCCGCGTGCGGGGGCGGAACCGCACGGCCAGCCGCTGGGCGAGATCGAGCAGCACCTTCTGGCGACTGTCGGCCAGGGGTGCCGGGCAGGCGACGATGTTGCGCACGACGTCTCCGCAGGCCGCCAGCGTGGTGACGAGGTGCTCGTCGAGGCTGCGGATGAGCGGCGCCAGACCTTCCTTGCGGGCGAAGTGGAGCTGGATCCCGCCGCGCGAGGTCAACCGGAAGGTGCCGTCGGCGACGGTGTCGGCCAGACGGTCGATGGCCAGCCACTGCGTCGCGCTGAGCGCGCCGCCGGGAACGCTGGCGCGCACCATGAAGATGTGGTCGGGCTCGTGTCCTGAGCGGGTGCGCTCCCGCCGTACGTCCCGGTCGTCCTGCTGGTAGATGCCGTGGAACTTCAGCAGGTGACCGCTGTCGGCCGAGAACGCCGGGGTCTCGTCGGTCAGCTCCTGCGAGAGGGCCCCCCTCAGGCTCCGACTGGCCGCCTTCACATCCTCCACGCTTGGCACCGGGCGAGCGTATCGCAAATCCCGACTAAAGCAATCAACTTTTGTGCAAATTACTCAGGCGCCTGGAAAAGCCACGAGCGGACGCTGACCCGTCCCCTCAGCTCGCGGTCGGGGCTGGTCGATTACAGGCTGGCGCGGAGGGCTTCGACGGGCTCGAGGGCGGCCGCCCGGACCGACGGATAGACCCCGGCCAACAGGCCCACCACGGCACCGACGAGGGGCGCCCCGATCGGCACCCAGCCTTCCAACACCGGCGTCCACGTACGGCTGGCGGCCACCCCGACCACGACCAGCGTGCCCAGCGCGGCGCCGAGGATGCCTCCCACCAGCCCCAAGGTGGTGCTTTCGACCAGGAACTGGCCCGCGATGTGGCGGCGGGCGGCTCCGAGCGAGCGGCGCAGGCCGATCTCACCCACCCGCTCCAGCACCGAGACGAGCGTGACGTTGGCGATGCCGATGGCGCCGACCAGCAGCGACACCCCTCCGAGCAGCAGGAACAGCGAGTCGAGGTCGCTCTGGACGCCCTGGCGCACCCGGCGGGGCTCGGGAGGGGCGACCACCTTCAGCGCCGTCGGGTCGGCCGGGCTCAGTGCCACGGGCAGTTGGTTGGCGATGACGCTCGCCGCGCCGACGCGGGTCTCGACCTGCACGGACCCCGGCGACTGCAGGCCGAAGTCCTGCTGTGCCGTCCCCTCCGGCATGATCACGGCGCCGAGCAACGACGGCTGACGCTCCACCCCGGACAGGATGCCGGCGACGACGTACAGCCTGTCGCCGATGTAGATGGCGGGCTGGTTGTCGACCCGGGTGACGTGCAGTTGCTCGGCTGCGTTGGGGCCGAGGACGACGACGCGGTCAGCGCGGTCGGAGTGGCCGGTGTCAGGCACCCGTCCGGAGTGGAGGCTGGCCCGCACGGCCTCGAACAGGCCGGGCGATGCCGCCTTTACCGGCATCTGGAACTGCGTCTGGCCCTGCGGATCGTTGACCGGGACGGCCCGGACGAGCTGGCCCTTCAGATCGACATCGGTGAGCGTGCCGGCCGAGACCACGCCGTTCAGCCGCCGGGCGCGCTGCTCCGCGTCCCATGGCAGGGCGTCGGTTCTCTGGGCCCGGCCGGTGGTTCCGGTCTTCGGCGTGACGACGATGTCGGTGGCCGCCAGTTCGTCGAAGCGGCCCACGATCTGGTTCCCGGCCGTCTTCGAGAGCCCGAGGGTGGCCACGAGCGCCGCCACACCCACCACCGTGCCGATGACGGTGAGAATGGCCCGGGCCGGGCGGGCCAACAGGCTGGCCAGGCACTCCGAGAGCAGGTCCCGCACCGCCATCTTCGGTCGCGAGGAGCCAGGCAACGGGACCGGTGCGACAGGCGCAGGGCGGTCGGCGAGAAGGCTCACGGCCGTTCGTCCGAAGCAGCGGGTTCGGTGTGAACCTCGTTCAACACGCCGTCGATGATGCGCACCCGGCGCTGGGCCCGGCTGGCGACGTGGTCGTCGTGGGTGATCATGGCCAACGTGAGCGAGTCGTGGGACAGTCCCTCGAAGAGGTCCAGCACGCTGTCGGCATTCTGCGAGTCGAGGTTGCCTGTCGGCTCGTCGCACAGCAGCAGCCTCGGCTCGCCCATCAGCGCCCGGGCGATCGCCGCCCGCTGCTGCTGGCCGCCCGACAGGCGCGTCGGCAGGAACTCGGCGCGGTCGGTCATCCCGACCCGGTCGAGCGCGGCCATGGCCCGCTCTCTTCGGCCTCGCCGGGGCGCGCCGACGTAGAGCTCGGCCAGCATCACGTTCTCCGCCACGCTGCGGTGCGGGAGCAGATGGAACGACTGGAAGATGAACCCGATCCGGCGCCCGCGGACGGCGGCCCGCTTCAGGTCGTCGAGCTCGGCGACATCGACGCCGTCGAATCGGTAGGTCCCCGACGTCTGGCGGTCGAGGAGACCCAGGATGTTGAGCAGCGTCGACTTGCCAGAGCCCGATGGGCCGACGATGGCCAGCCATTCCCCCGGCAGGATCGTCAGATCGACGCCGCGCAGCGCGTGGACCGGCGCGTCGGCACCGAACACCCGTGATACCCCGGCGAGCTCGACCACCGGACGGGTGACCAGCCCGTCGGTGGCATCGACGTCCTCTGCCGGGGCCTGGATCAAGGGGCCGGGACCTGGGTCAGGAGGTCGGCGTTCTGCTCTCGGAACGCCACCTCGTACTCGGCCCGCACCTCCTCCTCCACCGGGCGGATGTGCTCCTCCTCACAGGCGATGTCGGCGTTGACCATCGACACCTCCTTGGCCTGCAGCGCGGCCAACGCGGCCTGGTCGATCTCGGCGTTCGGATTGTCCGGCGGACCGGCTATGCCTTCCAGCTCGGCCAGTAGCACGACGTCCACCTGTTCCGGATCGGCCAGGTCGAAGCCGGCGTCGCGCATGCACTGCGACCACGCGCTGATCGCATCGACCATGCGCT
>DASTFY010000287.1:0-9526 GCA_035719525.1 Acidimicrobiales bacterium | reverse complement strand
CCGGGCGGCGGCGGTGGCCATCCGGAGCAGGAGGGTCGGATCCTGCGTGGGGTCGGCGGCCTCGTCGAGGTGGATCTGTCCCTGCTGCTCGCTGATGCCCGGAGCGACCGCTCGCGCCCGCGCTCCGGGTGGTCCGAAGTCGCCATGGGCCACTCGCACGCGATGCCAGGCCTCGTCGCCCACCCACGAGATCGTCCGCGCCGCGGCGCTGACGCTGGCCATGAGCGCATCGGCATCACCGGTCCCCAGCCGGGCTGCGGTGGCGTCCTGGTCCTGCAGGGCCAGCACGTCACCGGGCCGACCGGTCACGCGGTGGAGCTCGACCCGCGCCGCGAGGATGACCTCGTAGGCCTCCGCCAGCGCCACCTCGTCGCCGCCGGCCAGTACGTCGGCCGCCACCGTGGCCCACGCCAGGGCGTGGACGTCGCGCAGCCCGCCCCGGCCCTCCTTGAGGTTGGGCTCGAGCAGGAAGGCGACCTCACCGAACTCCGCCTGGCGCGCCTCCACCGAGCGGGCCAACCGGGCCAGCCACGTCCCGCCGTGACGTCGCCAGTCCGATCGGGCCCCTTCGGCCAGGGCGACGGTCAGCTCGGGTTCGCCAGCGAGGTGGCGGACGGTGAGGAGAGAGGTGGCCGTGTCCAGGTCGGCCTTGGCCAGGCGTCGCGCCTCCTTGACCGTCCTGACGGCGTGACCGAGCTTCAGCTTGGCGTCCCACACCGGGTACCAGAGTCGTTCGCTGACCTCCGCCGGTGCACTCCGGCCGTCGTAGAGGAGCACCACGTCGAGATCGCTGGCCGGCGCCAGCTCGCCTCGCCCGTACCCTCCCACTGCGACGAGGGCCAGCGGCCGGGACTCGCCGGCACGGGCGGCATCGAACAGCTCGACCAGCCAGGCATCGGTCAGTTCCGAGAGCTCACGGCAGAAGCGGCTGCCGTGCAACGACGCGTCCCGCATGAGCGCGTCGCGGGTCCGCGGCGGCACCGTGCTCACAGCAGCTTCAGCGCCTGCCGAGCGGCGACCGCTATCGGGTCCCACACTCCGGAGAACGGCGGCGCGTAAGCCAGATCGAGGTCGAGCACCTGCTGCGCGGTCATGCCGGCAGTAATGGCCGCGGCGCAGGTGTCGATCCGCTTGGCCGCACCGTCGCCACCCACGATCTGGGCGCCGAGCACTCTGCCCGAGCCCCGTTCGACGACCACCTTCACCGTCATCGGCTCCGCGTCCGGGAAGTACCCGGCCGTCGTGGTGGACTCGATCCGGCTCGCCACCGCGTCGAACCCCGCCGCCTCGGCCTCTCCCTCGTTCAGCCCCGTCCGGGCGATCTCCCGCGAGCAGATCTTCGTGATCGCGGTCCCCAGCACACCGGGGAAGACCGCGTCGCCGCCGCCGATGTTGATTCCTGCCACGCGGCCCTGCTTGTTGGCGTAGGTGCCGAGAGCGAAGTGCACGGGCCTATCGCTGACCAGGTGGCGGCTCTCGCAACAGTCGCCGGCGGCCCACACGCCCGGGCACGACGTCTCCTGGCGCTCGTCCACCCGGATGGCGTCCTTCACGCCGACTGCGAGCCCGGCCTCGAGCGCCAGCTTCGAGTTGGGGCCCACGCCGATGCCGAGCACCACCAGGTCCGCGTCGACCACTCCGTCCGAGGTGAGGACGGCGCCGGGCTCGAACCCTTTCACCCCGACGCCGCAGCGCAGTTTCACGCCCTGCTCGAGGAGGGCCTCGGCCACGAGTGTGCCCATGTCCGGGTCGAGCGTGACCATGGGCTGCGCTGCCTGCTCGATCACCGTGACGCTGCACCCTCGTTGCACGAACGCCTCGGCCATCTCCAGGCCGATGTAGCCGCTTCCGACTACGACGACGTCCTGGCAGGGTCCCTCCGCGTGCTCCAGCAGATCGACGGCGTCGTCGAGGGTTTGGACGCCGTGCACGAACGGGAGATCGATGCCGGGCAGCGGCGGCCGGATCGGCGTGCCACCGGTGGCGATGAGCAGGTGGTCGTAGTCGAGGCGGTACGTGCCGTCGTCCGGGTCGCGGACATCCACGGCGCGGGCGTCGAGGTCGAGGGCGATCGCTTCGTGGCCGATGCGGACGTCGGTCCCCAATTCGCGGTGCCGCTCGGGGGTCCGGGCCACCAGCCGTTCGACGCCGCCCTTCACCACGCCGCCGACCACGTAAGGGATCCCGCAGGCCGAGTAACTGGTCCAGCGCCCTCGTTCGAGCGCCACCACCTCGACGTCGGGACGGCCCCTGCGGATCTGGGACACCGCGGACATCCCGCCGGCATCGCCCCCGATGATGACGACACGCTCGCTCACCGGCCCGAGGCTACGGACCTTCGTCCGAACCCGCGACCGCGGATCAGACCGGCACGACGATGCCGGTGGCGGCGATGCGGAAGCGGTCGAGTGAGCTGGCGAAGTCGATCGCCACCTCGGTGGCGCCCGGGGCCACGGTCACATCGAATCGATCGGCGTCGAAGCCGAAGTTGTTGACGAAGGCCGGCGCCCGGGCGCCGAGCGTGGTGATCGAGCCGTTGAGGGGATTGTTCGGCGCGTTGGCGGAGTCGGACATCGCCACACCGTTGGCCGAGATGCTTTCCGGCCGGTTGCCGTAGTCGCCTTCCAGCGCCGCGAAGCTGAGACTGCCGGTCCTGGGCACGGTGGCCGGTGCCAGCCCCGACAGGACGATGGAGGCCCTCCCGCCCTGGTTCACCGTGACGATCTGATCCGCCAACGCCACCATACGAAGCGGCGCCGCCCGATCACGGAACACGACCTGCAGGGCCCAGCCGCCGAAGGCGTTGAACCCGGACGCGATCTGGAGGTTGGCGGCCGTGTAGGTACCCGCACCGCCTGCGGCCACGAGCGCGGTGACGTCGGCGGACGCGAAGTACCGGGCCGCGTTCGTCGGATCGAGCGACACCGAGGAGGCGTTGACCGCCACCGGCGCGAGCGCGGGAGCGGCAAACAGCACGGTGCCCGTGGCGGTCGGGTCGGGTGGTGCGCGGCCGCCCTGGCCCACCTGGGTGGTACCGCCCCACACCATCTGAGCCGTCAGCACCTCAGCGCCTGGCGGCAGGTCGAGAGTGGCGGAGGACGAGTTGAAGGTCACGGGATCGGTATCGACGTCGATCCACGTCATCTGCTGCCCCGACTTGTCCACCTGGCCCGAGGAGCCGGCCGGGTTGTCACGGGCGACCGCACACGTCGCCACGGCGGCCGGGTTGCAGGTGAGCGTCGCGTTCCCCACGAGCGCCAGGTCGGCATGATCCACGACGAGGTCGGTGAGGCCAGGCGGTCGAGGCTGGACGGCGATGACGACCGCCGGCCCGGATACCGGCGCGCCGCTGCCGTCGGCGATGGTGAGTTGCAGCGTGATCGACGACGACACCGTTTCGGCCAAGCCCAGTTGGATGAGCCCGCTGCTGCTCTCGCCCGCGGCCAGAGCCGGCAGCAGACACTGGAGCATGGCCGACGTTGTCGTGCAGGTCCAGGCCGGGTTGTCCACGCCGTCGAAGGTGACCCCGGTGGGCAGCGCCAACGTGAGCGTGGGCTGGGTGGCGGGGCCGGCCTGGCGGCTCAGCGCCGGACCCACCGACCGGCCGAACGCGGCCGCACCGGCGGGGGCATTGCCGATCGTGACCGGCATGGCGAGGGCGAGCCCGGCGTAGGCAGGGCCCGGGGTGCCGATGCTCACCGAGAGGCTGGCCGGAGCGACCGTCGTGGTGGGAGCGGTCGTGGTCGGCACAGTCGGGATCGGCACGGCCGTCGTGGGGCTGGTCACCGGCGGGACTGTCAGGCCGGCGACGGGCCCCGGAAGGCTCGCAGGGGACGGGACGACCGGTGCGCTCGGCCCGCCCGAGGTGAGGGACGGGGTCGTCGTCCCGGCCGCTGGGGGTCCGACAGGAGCGGCGGGAGGCGCGCTCGAGTCGGACCCGCCACCCGTCCCGCCTCCGCCGTCGCCGCCGCCACCTCCGGGCGCGGTCACCGTTTCGTCCCGGCCGCCGCCGGTGACGGACCGCGCCAGCGCCAGAGAGCCCACGACGAGGAAGCCGGCGGCGGCGACCGCGCCCAGCGCCAGGGCCGCCTGGGCTCCCGGACCGGCGTCCTTCGCCCGCTGGACCGCCCGGTTGCCCCAGGCGATCAACCCGGCACCGCCGGCTCCGATGCCGGCCAGGTAGGCCGTGGCGGGGATGCCGGCGATGAGCGGGATGAGGAGCACCCGCAGGCGCGAGCCGGCTTCCTGCAGCTCGACCACGATGAGCTGGCAGCGCTCGCAACCCTCGAGGTGCGCCTCCACCTTCTGCCGGTCGCGGTTGGACAGGTCGTTGCGGACGTAAGCGCCGAGCTTGGGGATCGTGTCCTCGCAGCCGGCCGGGGGGCGAGCCTGGATGTGCGCGTTGAGGTACGCCTGGCGCAGCCCCTCACGGGCCCGGTAGGCGAGCGCGGCCACCGCGTTGGGAGCCAGTCCGAGCAGCGGGGCGACTTCGGCCGGGCTCCGGCCCTCCACCTCCGTGTGCCAGAGCACGAGCTGCCAGCGTTCGGGCAAGGAGGCGAAGGCCGCGGCGGCCAGCCGACGCTCCTCCTCATCGTCGGACGACGCGGCAGCCGCCAGGACCCGGCCCATGTCCTCGGGGACCTCGTCGGTCACGTCGAGTCGCTTGTCCTTGCGCATGCGGTCGTAAAAGGCGTTGCGCACGCTGGTCAGCAGGTACGGCCGGAATGCCATCTCCGGCCCTGCCCCCCGCTGGAGCGCCGAGAGCACCCGCGCGAACGCCTCGGACACGACGTCCTCCGCATCGGCCTTGGAACCTGTGAGATGGCGACCGACCGCCATGGCGGCGTCCACGTGCCGGCGGTACAGCTCCTCGTAGGCGCGCGCGTCACCGACCCGCACGGCGGTGATCAGCTCGGCATCGCTGGGTGCCGTGACGCTCTCGAGCCTCTCCGACACGGCTTCAGGTTAGGAGCAGAGGCGGCGTCATGCTGGCGGGCCGCGACCGTCTCCACAGTGATGCGCTTCCGCCGTGACCCGTCGACCGCGCTCATCGAGTGGCGCGATGCCATCGCCGAGGCCTGGGGCGGTGACGGTCGCCTGACCACGATCGACGCCGTGGCTCCATTGTTCGACAGCGCGTTACGTGGGGCCACCTCGCTCTCCGAGGCGCTGACCGCGCTGGGGCATCGCGCCGGCTACGACGGTCATCCGCTCGTCGAGGTCGCCGACTGGGTGGCGGTGCTGGTCGGGATGGTCCCGCGGCAGCTGCGCCCCGCCCTCCGCTCCCACCACAGCGCCTACCTCCTCGCGGAGGCGTGGGCCGCCGGCCAACTGGCCCAGGTGCCCATCGAGGGCCGCGAGCGCCTCGAGCACCTGGAGCTCCGCTTGGGCGAGGTCTACGACCACTGCCGCACGCTGGGCCTGGCGACCGAGCGTGAGGTCGCTCTCGCCGTGGTTGCCATCCACGGGCTGCCGGGATGCGACGAGGCTCGCCGATCGGTCCTCACCCGGGCGAACGCGGCCACGAAGCGAATTTTCACCGCCGGGGAGTCGGTCGTCGTCCTCTCCAGCGGCCGGGTGCTGGTGCTGGCCGAACGCCAGCCCAATCTGGCCAGCCGCACCCGCCGGCTGGCCCAGGCCATCACGGACGAGATCGACTGGGACGGTGTGGAGGTGCGGCACTGGATCGAGCCGCTCCCGCCCGACCGTACCCATCTACCGGACCACCTCCGTCTGCTCGCCGCGTGAGCCGGGGCAGCGCGGCATTCAGATTGCCCGAGCGGAGTCCCTCCAAGTCCAGCGTGACGTACTCGTAGCCGGCCGCCTTGACCGCCTCGCACACGTCGGCCCGGGAGGCGACGATGGCGGGCAGGTCCTCCAGCGGCACCTCGATGCGCGCGGTGCGGTCGTAGTGACGGACACGCACGGCCGCGAAGCCCAGCCGCTTCAACTCGGCCTCCGCCCGCTCGACCCGCGACAGCACCGCCACCGACACCTCGGTCCCGTAGGGCAGGCGGGACGCCAGGCAGGCCGCGGACGGCTTGTCCCAGGTCCGCAGGCCGAGACGCTGGGACCAGCTCCGTACGTCCGCCTTCGTGAAGCCGGCCTCGACCAGCGGGAAGACCGCCGCTCGCTCTCCGGCGGCCCGCTGCCCCGGACGATGGTCGCCGAGATCGTCCACATTGACGCCCAGCGCGATCGCGGCCCCCTCGCCGCGCAGAGGCTCGAGGGCGTCCATCAATGCCGCTTTGCAGTGGTAGCAGCGCTCACCGTCGTTGACGCGGTAAGCCGCCCTCTCCATCTCGTCCGTGGCCACGGTCGTCCAGTGCAGCCCCCACTCGCTCGCCAGCTCTCGGCAGGCTTCCAGCTCGTCGGCCGGCAGCGACGGGGAAACCGCAGTGACTGCATGCACCCGGCCCGGACCTAGTGCGTCGTGGGCGACTCGGGCGAGGAAGGCGGAGTCGGCCCCACCGCTGAACGCCACCACCAGTCGCTCGTGGCGCCGCAGCGCCGCGTGCAGGGGGGCAAGCTCAGCCATCGACGACCTCGAGCCGGACCCGCTTGTTGCCCTTGCCCTTGTTCTCGGTCTTCGTCACCCGGATCCGGCCCACCTCGGCGGTGCTGCGGACGTGGGTGCCGCCATCAGCCTGCTTGTCCAGCCCCACGATGTCGACCACCCGGATCTGGGCCACCGACTCGGGGATCATGTTCACCTTCGTGCGGATCAGGTCCTCGTCCTCCAGCGCCTCGCGCCGGGGCAGGAAGTCGACCTCGATGCGACGGTCGGCGGCCAGCTCGGCGTTGACCAGCTCCTCGACCCGAGGGCCGAACCCCTCAGGCAGAGGATCGAACTCGAAGTCCATACGAGCGGCCAACGGCTCCATGTTCCCGCCCGTCACCGGCACGCGCCACTCGTTCCAGATGACCCCGCACAGCACGTGGAGCGCGGAATGCGTCCGCATCAGCGCGTGCCTGCGCTCCCAGTCGATCACCCCGGCGACCTCGGAACCGGTCGCGGGGGCGGCCCCCTCGAGGGTGTGCCAGATCAGCTCGCCCTCCTTGCGCACGTCCGACACCCTGAGCCCGTCCAGCGTCCCGGTGTCGTGAGGCTGGCCGCCGCCCGTCGGGTAGAACGCGGTCCGATCGAGCGCCACCGCGTCGTCGCGCCGATCGACGACGACGGCGACGAAGTCCCGGAGGTAGGCGTCGCGCAGGTACAGCAGCTCGGTGGCCATGGACTCGATTCTTGCCGGTCTAGGAGTGCGCTGACGCAGTGGGGTGCGCAGATCGCCGGAGCATCGGCGTCGCTGGCAATGCGCGACGACGAAGCAAATGCCCTGCGCATTTGTAAGGAGGAGCAACGCCGCCAGCGGCGTCGAGGGCCGGCGAGATGCGTGCATCCACTACTTCAGGGTGCTCCTAGCGACGGCGGGCGCCGGCGGGATGCTCCTAGAATCCGCTGATGGGCCACGAACGCCCGGGGCGGGACGGCGTCGGGAGGGGTCACGGCCCCGGTTCCCCCCGAGCTCGGTGTGCCGCTGTGGCCGCGCTCATAATCACCGCGGCCTGTTCGGCCGGCAACGGCGCCGCCACCACCACCGTGGCGCCTGCCTCGCCGGATACCGTCGCCTCGAACCGGCGCAACGTCGACGGCCGGATCCGGCTGGGGGTGTGGCTCCCTTCCTCGGGGATCGGGGCGACGCTGGGCACACCGCTCCTCGCCGCGGTCGAGCTGGCCGTGCGGGAGATCAACGAGGCGGGCGGGATCAACGGCGAGCTGCTCGACGTCGCGATCGCGGACGAGGGGAGCGACCCGGCCACCGCGTACCAGGCGCTGACCGAGCTGCTCGAGAGCGACCAGGTCGACGTCATCGTCGGCCCTGCCTCGTCGCGGATTGCTCTCGGCGCGCTCGACGTGCTGGCCGAGGCTCGGGCGGTGACGTGCTCACCGACTTCGGCCGCGTACGACCTGGGCGAGCGCCGGGACGACGGCTACTTCGTACGTACCATCGGCTCGGAGGCGCTGGAGGCGATGGCGCTCACGAAGGCGATGATCGAGGAGGGGACGACACGCTTCTCCGTGCTCTTCCCGGAGGATGACTACGGCTTCGCGTTCGCCGACCAGGTCCAGCGGGAGTTCCGCCGGCTTCGGCAGGAGGTCCGCCTGGTCCCCTACGACCCGACTCAGGAGCAGTTCAACGGCCCGGTCGAGCTGGCGTTGGCTGATGAAGTCGAAGCCGTCGGAGTCGTGGGCTCCGGCGCGGTGGGCGCTCGTGTGCTGAGGGCGCTGGCCCTCCAGGACGCCCCGCCGGAGCGGCTGCCCACCTTCGTGACGCACGGGCTGCGCCGCGACGACCTCGGCGAGCTGATCGACCCTCGCCAGCCGACGGCCTCTGCCGGCATCCGGGTCGTGGCTCCCATGGCCCGGCCCATGGACCCTAAGTTCGAGGCCGCGTTCGCGGTCGCCGCCCCCGGCGGCAGGGTGGCGTACGCCGCCTACGCCTACGACTGCGTGAACCTGCTGGCGCTGGCCGCCCAGGCCGCCGGGTCCGACGATGCCGAGGGCATCCGGGCCCAGCTGACGGCGGTGAGCTCCGGCGGGTCGCGCTGTCGCGGCTTTGCCGACTGCGCCCGGCTGCTGGAGCAGGGCCGGAACATCGACCTCGAAGGCGCCTCGGGCGACCTGGAGCTCCAGGATGACGGCGACGTCGGCGAAGCCACCTACGAGGTCTTCGCCTTCGACGAGGAGGGCAAGGAGGAACCGCCCGAGCTCGTCACGATCCGAGTCGACTCCGACTGACCCTTCGTCCCCACCGCCGTGCCGAGCCCGGCTCAGCCGGACGATGCCAGGTCGTCCAGCAGGTCGTCGAGGGCCGTGACCAGGCCGGTGTAGAACGGACCGAACTCGGCGTAGATGGCCGAGGCCCGGTCGTAGCGCATGGTGTACACGACCTCCTTGAGGTCGTCGGGATGCACACCGAAGAGGGTGACCCCCCACTCGTGGTCGTCGATGCCGGTGGAGCCGGTGACGACCTGCAGGACACGGCCCGCGAACGTGCGGCCGGAGGCACCGTGCTCGCGCATCAGCGCGTGACGATCGTCGTAGGGCAGCGTGTACCAGTTCTGCTGCACCTCCCGCCGCTTGGACATCGGCTAGAAGCAGAACGCCGGCTTGCCCTCGGGCGGGAGCTGCGGGTGGAGCCGGGCTTCGAGCATGTGCTCGGGCATGCCCTTCGCGTACTCCGAGACCTCGGTGAGCGAGACGTACGAGTCGGCCACGACCAGCCCTCCCGCCTGCAGCGCGCTCTGGAAGCGACGGAGCTCGCGCAGGTCGGGGCCGAGGGCCATGAAGGCCAGGTCCGCCTTGTGGCCGAGGACCGACACCGGTACCACCTGGTTCCCAGACTCCATCGCGTCCTTCACGGCGGCGCGGATCACCTCCGGGTCGACCTGTGGCCCGGGACGGCAGAAGAGGTGCAGCACCCCCCAGCCGACGGAGGGCGAGACGGGGTCGACCACAGAGCCT
>DASTFY010000286.1:0-2096 GCA_035719525.1 Acidimicrobiales bacterium | reverse complement strand
CCCGCCAGCGACGTTGACCTCGGCCGGGGTGTGTGTCTCCGCGCGCGTGTTGCGGTAGAGTCTTGCCGGTCGCGACCTGGCCCGAGCCTGGGTGGGACGATCCTCGGACGATGGTTGGGGTCGCGGCTCATCGTGCGTCTCGAGCGGCAGCCCCGGCCGTCGTCGGCGCCAGAACCATCGGGGCGCGCGACAGGAGGCAGAAACATGGCCTTGAAGGGCAAGGTCCTTCGAACGGTCACCGTGCTCGGAGCGTTGCTCCTGGTGGTCTCCGGCTGTAGCCGGGACTCCGGCGACGACGCCGCCGCGGAGAAGAAGACCGTCAAGCTCGGCGTCATCGCGCCGCTCACAGGGCCGCTCTCCGAGCTCGGTCTCGGCATCAAGAACTCGGTCGACCTGGCCATCCGCCAGGCCAACGAGAAGGGCACCGTACCCGGGTACGAGATCATCCTCGCCGCCGAGGACGACACCGCCGACCCGGCCACCGGGGCCAACGCCGCCAACAAGCTGGCATCCGACCCGCAGGTCGGCGGCGTCGTCGGCACGCTGAACTCCAGCGTCTCCCAGTCGGTGGCGCCGGTGCTGGCCAAGGCGAACATCGTCCAGGTCTCGCCGGCCAACACCAACCCGACCCTCACCCGCGGGCCCAAGCCGAACGACGCCCCGCAGCGGATCTGGCCGACCTACTTCCGGACGGCCACCACCGACGCCTTCCAGGGCCCGTTCGCGGCCGACTACGCGCTGGGCGAGGGCGGCTTCAAGAGCGCCTTCGTGATCCACGACAAGAAGACGTATGGCCAGGGCCTCGCCGAGAGCTTCTCCAACCGGTTCAAGGAGAAGGGCGGCCAGATCGTCGGGACCGACACCGTCAACGAGAACGACCGTGACTTCGGCGCCGTCGTGACCAAGGTGATCGGGGCCAAGCCGGACATGGTGTACTACGGCGGCGAGTACCCGGCCGCCGGCCCGCTGGCCGCGCAGCTCGCCGACCGCGGCTTCGACGGTCCCCTGATGGGCGGCGACGGCATCTACGCCTCCGACTTCTTCAAGGGCGCCGGTGACAAGGGCGAGGGCACCCTGGCCACCTCCATCGGCGAGCCGGTCGACCAGCTCGAGAGCGCCAAGCAGTTCGTCACCGACTACGAGGCGGCCGGCTTCCCCGAGGGCTTCAGCGCCTACGGCGGCCAGTCCTACGACGCCGCCAACATCATCATCCAGGGGTTCGCCAAGGCCCTCCCCGACGCCGCGAGCGTCGAGGCCGCCCGGCCCCAGATCGTCGAGGCCGTCGGCGCGACCCAGGGCTACGCGGGCGTCACCGGCGAGCACTCCTTCGACGAGTTCGGCGACACCAGCAACAAGGCGCTGACCGTCTACAAGGCCGCGGGCGGCAAGTGGGTCGCGGAGTTCTCGGGAGAGTTCGAGACCTAGGAGCCAGCTCGGCCTCCTGACCCCGGGTCGTGGGTGCCGCGCCGCTCGGCGAGCGCGACACCCGCCCCCGGGGCGGTGGCCGGGGTGCGGGAGGGCGCTGTGGACGAGTTCGTCCAGCAACTCGCCAACGGCGTGACCAAGGGTTCCTACTACGCGCTCATCGCCCTTGGCTACACGATGGTGTACGGCATCATCCAGCTCATCAACTTCGCCCATGGCGAGGTGTTCATGCTGGGGGCGATGATCGGGCTCTGGACCTTCAACTTCGGAGCCAGCGCCTTTGGCTGGAGCGGGACCTCGCTGGTCGCCCTGGTGGTGGTCATGGCCATGGCCACCCTCCTGACCCCGGTGGTGGGGGTGAGCCTCGAGCGGTTCGCCTACCGGCCGCTGCGCAACGCCCCCAGGCTGGCGCCGCTGATCACCGCCCTGGGGGCCAGCTTCGCGCTCCAACAGCTGGTGGCTGTGTTCTACTCCAGGAGCTTCCTGTCCTTCCCCGACCTGTTCCCGAACACCTCGTTCGAACTGTTCGGGGCCAGGATCCAGACGTTGTGGGTGTTCATGATCGCGGTGGCGCTGCTGCTGACGTTCACCCTCACGGCGTTCATCCGCACCACCCGGCTCGGCAAGGCCATGCGGGCCACCGCCGAGGACCCGGACACGGCCCGGCTGAT
>DASTFY010000285.1:0-2834 GCA_035719525.1 Acidimicrobiales bacterium | reverse complement strand
TAGAGCTGGCGCAGCCGGCCGTCGGCGGGGTCGGTAGGGCTGAAGAAGCGTCCGCGGTGCTGGCTGGCGCGCACCCGCCCGGACACCGTCAGCCGGCCGGCCGGGGGCGGCGGGACGGAGGCTTCCGTGCCTACGTCGTCCTCCAGCGGGATCCAGCCCCGGTTGACGAGTAGCGCCCGCCCGTCGTCGAGGCGCAGCGGCGTCACGACGTGGTAGCCCGGCCGCCCTTGCAGGCTCCGGTTGCGGATGAGCACCTCCTCGGTCGTGTCGTAGGTGCCGGTGGCGGTGACGCGGCGCCACTCGGACAGCTCCCGATCCGAGTCGATCGGCTCCGGATCGGCGGCCTGCGCCTGGGTGATGCGATCGTTGCGATCGCGGCGCTCGGAGAGGCGACGGAGCTGCCAGAGGGAGAGGTTGACCATCACCACAACGAGGATGAGCACCGCCGCGCTGAACGCCACCCATCTCGGTCGGCGCAGGAAGCGGTAACGGTTCACGGGCGTCGAACGTACCGCCGGGCTCCCGGTCAGGGCCCCGCGCGCCGTGTGCGAGGCTGGCGCCGGTGAGCGACGACGTGTTCCCCGATCGCTCCATGGAGCATCAGGACAAGATCGCCTGGATGATCGAGACCAAGGGATGGGCCATCGAACCGGTGCCGCCGCGACCGGAAGCCGACCCACCTATGCCGGGTTACGCGTACACCGTGGGTCTGGAGACCACGTTCGAGTTCCCCGAGGTCGTCCTGTTCGGGCTCACCCCCGTGGCGGCGAGCGGCTTGGCGGAGCTGCTCGTCGGCTACATCGCCGACGGGGCCGACGTACCGTTGGGTGTGGTCTTCACCGGGCTGCTCGACAACAACCTGCGGTGCGCACTGCTGCCCGTCGAACGGGATACGTGCGCGGGGCTGTTCGCCGCCGCCGACGACTGGCACAAGGGAGCCGACTACCGCGTGCTGCAGCTCGCCTGGCCGGACCGGAACGGCTGGCTGCCGTGGGAGTCCGGCTTCGAGCACCGCCTGCTTTTCGCCCAGCCGGTGGTCGGGTCCGTCCCGGACGAATGAGGCTCGTCAACCGAAGGCGAGCGCCATGCCGACGACGTTGCGGCCGCTTCCGCCGAGGCTGCCGAGGAACGGCGAGCTGCCGAAGTTGAACACGCCGCCGTCGCGTGCCGCGATGGCGTACCCACGCCCGCTGGGCATGCCGATGATGGCGACGGCCGGCTTGGCCCACCTCACCTTGAAGCCAGGGACGTCGCCGAAGTGCCCGGCGTCGCCGTAAGCGCCCACCCGGCCGTCGGCCAGGAGCACCCAGTAGCCGGCGCCGCTCGACGTCGGCCAGAAGTCGACCGCGCCGGCCGATGGTGCGCCGAACTTTGCCGCATCGCCGAAGGGATAGATGCGGCCGTTGCCGGCCAGGATCCAGTAGCCGTTGCCCGACGGGGTGGAGCGGATCTTCAGCCCACCCGCGCTCACGCCGGACCGGATCAGGCTTCCGTGGTGCCTGGCCGATCCGAACGCGTACACACCGCCGGTGCTGGCCAGCACCCAGTACCCCTGACCGCTCGGGGTGGACGCCATGTCGGCGGTGGCGACCGCCGCCTTGGGTGCCCCGCTGGCCGCGCCACCGAATCCGGCCACGCGGCCGGCGGCGTCGGACGTCAGGTAGGCGTTGCGCCCGGGGACGCCGGCGATGGCGGTCGGAGCGCCGAGACCCAGCTCACGAGGAGAGCCGAGCTTCGCGGCCTGGCCGAGGGTGATGACCCGGCCGTCGGAGGTCAGCAGCCGGTACCCGGTCAGCTTGGCGCCGGTGGGGTTGGCGGCGTTCGGCCCGGTGCTCACCGGCGTCGTCGCGACGGCTTCCCCGTCCGAACGCCGTAGGGCCGTCGACATGTCGATGGTCCTCGGGTCGAAGCGCCCCGCCCGCGCCACCACCTCATTGCGGATCCAACCCAACTGATTGAACAACGCCGGGCCGGGGCAGACGGTGAGGCCGACGTCGCGGTGCCCGGCGATGTTCGGGAAGCGGTGACGGGTCTGGGAGAACGAGATGAAGTCGTCACCCCCGAGCCCGTCGACCTGGTGGAGCGAGGCCTTCCAGGCGATGAGCTGGATCAACGCGCCGAGGGCCGGGGCCGTGGGCTTGCCCTTGGTGAAGTCCCCGATGAGGACGATGCCGCAGGTCCCTGCGTTCATCCCCAGGGAGTGGGCACCAACGACGCTGAGGCCGTTGCCGTCCTCGCCATCGTGGCGCTCGCCTGAGCCGTACGGCCTCGCCCACCGGCCCTCGTAGATCACGCCTCGGTGATCGATCACGAAGTTGTACCCGAGGTCTGCGAATTGCCGCCCCTGCACGTGGTAGCGGTACATGTCCCGCACCACCTGGACTGGATCCTTCGGCTGGTTGCGGCTGGCGGTGTGGTGCACCACGAACTTGCGGAGGGGCGCGAACCCCCGGGCCGTGGTGCGCATCGACTCGTCCGCGCCCCACTCGGCCCGGGTCACGATGGCGGGCGCGCCGACGCCACCGCCCGCTGAGCGCTTCTTGGCGGAGGGCGCGGCCTCCGGGACCGCTGGGGCCACCACGGGGAGGGCTGCGCTGAGCTGATCCTCGGCGAGTTGCACCGACTCGAAGGGCGGGGCTACCGCCTCGGCCAACGCGTCGGGCAGCCACAGCGCACCCGCCGCCGCCGCCACGCCACCGATGCCGGCACGCCGGAGCAACGCCCGCCGATCGAGGGACGCGCCGCGACGCTCGGGGGAGTGGTGGTCGTGGTGGTCGTGGTGGTCGTGGTGGTCGTGGTGGTCGTGGTGGTCGTGGTGGTCGTGGTGGTCGTGG
>DASTFY010000284.1:0-3024 GCA_035719525.1 Acidimicrobiales bacterium | reverse complement strand
GTCAGGACGTCCATGTCCCCGAGCGTGCGCTCGGCGCGGTTGCGGTCCGTCCGACCCCCGGTCGTGCCCGGGTTGAGGCCAGTCTCGAACGCCCTCAACCGAAACACAACCGGTCCCCCACCCGGCCCCGACCCGCCACCGGCACCGTCGGACGGGTGACACCTCCGCGATCCAACCCCACTCCGCGGCGTCCAAGCCGCCTGGCCCAGATCGGGGCGTGGTGCTTCGACCACCGCCGCGCCGCCGTCGGCCTCTGGTTCGCCGCCCTGCTCGTGGTGTTCGGCGCCGCCAGCACGATCGGCGCCGCCTACGACGCGTCCACCGACATCCCCGACTCCGAGAGCGCTGACGGCTTCGACGTACTCGAGCACTACTTCGCCGAGCTCGGCGCGGGAGGGGCGTCGGGAACGATCGTCTTCCGCGCCGACCAGGGCATCGAGGACCCGGCCGTCGTCGCCGGCATGGAGGACCTCTTCGCCACCGTCAACGCCGGGTTCCCCGACGACAACGGCAACCCCCAGCACCCCGGCGCCACGGTCGTCTCCCCCTACGCCGAGCAGGGCGCGTCGCAGATCGCCCGCCAGGGTCCGCTGGCCGGGCAGCTCGCCTACGCCCAGGTCAACCTCGCCGCCGATGTCGACCTGACCGAGTCGGCGGCCCTGGGCAAGGCGATCGCCGACGACGCGCCCGCCATCGAGGGACTCGAGGTGCTCCCCGGCGGCACGGCCCTCGCCGTGTTCGAACCGCCGGCGACCGAGTTCATCGGCCTCGCCTTCGCCGTCGTCGTGCTCATCCTCGCCTTCGGCTCCGTGCTCGCGATGGGCCTGCCCATCGCCGTCGCCCTCGGCGGCGTCGGGGCCGGGATGGGCCTGATCGCCATCCTCAGCAACGTCTTCAACATCCCCGACTTCACCACTTTCCTCGGGGCCATGATCGGCCTCGGCGTGGGCATCGACTACGCCCTGTTCATCGTCACCCGCTACCGGGAAGGGCTCCACGCCGGCCGCTCGCCCCGCGAGGCGACCATCACCGCGATGGACACCGCCGGCCGGGCCGTGATCTTCGCCGGCGTCACCGTCGTCGTGTCGCTCCTCGGGCTGCTGCTGATCGGGATCGGATGGGTCGGTGGGTTGGGCATCGGCGTCGCCGTCACGGTGCTGGTCACGATGATCACCTCGATCACCCTCCTCCCCGCCCTCTTGGGCTTCGCCCGGGAACGGGTCGAGGTCACCCGCTGGCGCGGTCTGGTCGTCGCCGGCTTCGTCGCCGTCGCCCTGCTCGGCATCGGCATCGGCGTGCCGGCCCTCTCAGCGGTCGGGGCCGGCCTCGCCGCGGTCACCCTGCTCGTCAGCTTCGCCGTCCGCCCGCTCCGCCAGACGGTGCCGCACCGGGTGTCGAAGCCGGTGCGCGAGACCCTCGCCTACCGGTGGAGCCGGACGATCCAGCGCCGCCCGTGGCTGGGGGTCGTCGCCGGCACCGTGTTCCTCCTTGCGCTGGCGACGCCGGTCCTCGGCCTCCGCCTGGGGACCTCCGACGAGGGCAACCTCGCCGAGGACACGTACACCCGCCAGGCCTACGACGTCCTCGCCGAGGGCTTCGGACCCGGCTTCAACGGTCCGTTCATGATCACCGTCGTCCCCGGTGCCGGCGACAGCGTCACCGCCGTCGACACGCTCCAGCAGGCCCTCGCCGAGACCCCAGGCGTCGCCACGGTCACGCCGGCCTTCCCCAACCGTCCGGCCACCCCTGACGCCTACCTCTTCAACCTCGTCCCGACGACCGCTCCCCAAGACGCGGCCACCAGCGAACTCGTCACGACCCTGCGCGACGATGTCATCCCCGCCGCGATCGCCGGCACATCGCTCGACGTCAAGGTCACCGGGACGACCGCCGCCAACATCGACTTCACCGACTTCCTCGCCCAACGCACGTTCGTCTTCTTCGCCGCCGTGCTGGCGTTGTCGTTCCTGCTCCTGATGATGGTCTTCCGCTCGCTCCTCGTGCCGCTCAAGGCCGTCGTGATGAACGTGCTGTCGATCGCCGCCACCTACGGCGTGCTCGTCGTGATCTTCCAGTGGGGCTGGGGCGCCGACCTCATCGGCATCGACAAGGGTCCGATCGAGGCGATGTTGCCGCTGATGCTGTTCGCCATCGTGTTCGGACTCTCGATGGACTACGAGGTCTTCCTGCTCTCCCGGGTCCGCGAGGAGTACGACAAGACCGGCGACTCCGCCACCGCAGTCGCCGACGGCCTCGCCAAGACGGCTCGGGTCATCACGGCCGCCGCCGCCATCATGGTGGTCGTGTTCGGATCGTTCGTGCTCGAGGACGACCGGACCAGCAAATTGTTCGGCATCGGCCTGGCGCTCGCCGTCCTGCTCGACGCCACCATCGTCCGCATGCTGCTCGTGCCGGCCACGATGGAGCTCCTCGGCGACAAGAACTGGTGGATGCCCAGATGGCTCGACCGGATCATCCCCCGGCTCAACGTCGACGGCCCGGCCCACGACCCCGCCCCCGCCCCGGTCATCGACGAGGCACCGGTCCTCGAACCGGAGCTGGTCGACGCCTGAGGCCGCCATCGAGGTGCGACCTGAGCGGGCTCACCGCGGCGCGCTCAGGTCACACTTCGCCCGGGTCGCCGGACCGCGCGCCGTCGGCTCGCCACGGCCACGGCCGACTGAGCACCCACTTCCAGCCCGCCGCGAGCACGGCCACGATGCCGGCGAGCGCGCCGAAGCTGGTGACAACGGGCGAAGATCGACTTGAGAGCAGCCAGCGTCGCAAGATCGGGGCGGCGAGCCAGGCGACGAGTGGCGAGAACTCGAACTGCTCTCGGTGACGAACGTGGGTGCCGTCGTCGCGCTCGTCGCACTCGAACCAGCCGTGGAACCGGGCGAGGCGGTTGAGCGGCGAGGGGACCGACCTGTCATCAAGTCGGATGCACCTGGTGAGGCAGATCGACTGGGCATCGGGTGGTGTGGGGATGCCGCGCAAGGCGCCGGAGTAGCGAATCTCGCCGGC
>DASTFY010000283.1:0-2170 GCA_035719525.1 Acidimicrobiales bacterium | reverse complement strand
GTGACCAGCGCCGGCCGGGTCAGCGGGAAGGCCAGGTGCCGCAGCGTGCTCCACTCGCTGGCGCCGTCCACCCGCATCGAGTCGAACAGCTCCTTGGGGACGTCACGGATGAAGTTGGTGAGCACGAGCACCGACAGCGGGATCGCGAACGCGATCGACGGCAGGATGATCGCCAGCAGGGTGTCGTACATCTGCAGGCGGATGACGATGAGATAGACGGGGATGATGGCCGCCTGCAGCGGGATCGCCAGCCCCATGAGGAAGAGTGAGTTGACCCACCGCAGGAGCCGCCGGTCGTCGGCGGCCCGCACGATGGCGTAGGCGGCCATGAAGGAGACGAGGACCGCGGGCACGACCGCGCCCAGGGTGACGATGGTGCTGTTGACGAAGTAGCGGATGAAGTCGTTCTCGATGACGAGCCGGTAGTTCTCCAGTGTCGGCTCGGTTGGCGGGGCCAGTGGGTTCGTCTGGAAGTAGTTGCTCTGCGTCTTGAAGCTGGTGATCACGATCCAGTAGATGGGCACGATGACGATCAGGAGCCAGAGCCATCCCGCCGCCCCGCCCAGCCAGTTGCGGCGGCGACCGCCGCGGCCGCGCGAGCGGCGCCTCTGGCCCTCTGCGGCTTGACGGGTCCCGGCGTCCACCGTCGTGGCCACGTCACATCCCTTCCAGCTGGCTCGCGCTCGAGCCGCCACCGCCGATCCGGCGCAGGAGGAGGGCCAGCGCCAGGCCGAGGACCACCAGAATGACGGCGATGCCGCTGGCCTGACCCATGAGGTTCGCCTGGAAGCCGCGCTTGTACATGTCCAGCGCCAGCACCCGGGTGGCGTCTCCAGGTCCGCCCTCGGTGAGCACGAAGATGAGATCGAAGAACACCAGCGACCCGACGACCATGAGGGTCGACGAGGTGATGATCGTGTACTTCAGCTGGGGCAGGGTGATTCGAAAGAACATGCGGACCCGTCCCGCGCCGTCGAGCTGGGCCGCCTCGTACATCGACCTCGGGATCTGGCGCACCGCGCCCTGGTAGATGAGGGTGTGGAACGGGATGTACTGCCACGACACCACGAAGATGATCACGGCCATGGCAAGGGTGGGCTTCCCGAGCCAGTCCTGGGCCAGCAGCGGGAGGTGCAGCCCGGCGCCGAGGCCGAAGTTCGGGTCGAGCAGGGCCTTGTAGGTGATGGCGATGGCCGCCGAGCTCAGCAGGAGCGGGATGAAGAACAGCACCGCCAGGAACTCGCGGTACCGCTGGTGCCCGGCGAGGAACACCCCGAGGAGGATGCACAGCGGGGTCTGCACCGCCCACGACAGGGCGATGACCACGAACGTCACCCAGAGCGAATGCAGCAGGCCCGGGTCGGCCAGCACGGACCGCCAGCTGTCGAAGCCGGTGGGCCGGATCACGCCGATGCCGTCCCATGTCGTGAAGCTGAGGAGCAGGACGAACAGGAGCGGCACGATGGCGAACGCGACGAAGACGAGCAGGGCCGGAAGTGCCATCCAGATGAGAGAGCCGCTCCGCCTGCCCCGCGAGGTTGTGCGCCGCGTTCCCGGCGCGGCGGGCGGAGCGACCGCCGTCACTGCCCGATGACCTGGTTCATGTTGGTGGCGAACTGCTGCGGCGTGATCGACAGCTGGAAGAGCTTGGCGATGTTGTCGAGCAGCTTCTCGGCGGCGGTGGGGCTGAGGGCCTGGTCCCAGGACTGGGCGAAGACCTTGGCGTTGCTGGCGGTGTCGTAGACGAAGGTGAGGAACTCGGCGTCCTTCGAGGCGCCGAGCTGGCTGTCGGTGCCCTTGACGATCGGCACCGCGCCGTTGTCGGTCCACTCCTTGACCTCGGCGTCGGAGAGGACCGCGGTGGCGAAGAACTTCTTGGCGGTCTCCTTCTCCGCGTCCGTGGCCTTGGAGGAGATCGAATAGTACTGGCCGGGGTTGCCGACCGTGTTGGTCGGGTCGCCCTTGCCGCCGTCGACCGCCGGGAAGTTCATCCAGCCGAGGTTGCCGCCGCTGACGAAGTCGCCACCCTCCTCGGCCATGCTCCCGTAGGTCCAGGTGCCGTGGAGCATCATCGCGGCCTTGCCGGTGTACAGCAGCGCCTGGTCGGCGTTGGAGTCGGCGGTGATGGAGGAGAAGCCCTTGACGAAGCCGTTGGCCTTGATGAGCTCCT
>DASTFY010000282.1:0-2525 GCA_035719525.1 Acidimicrobiales bacterium | reverse complement strand
GATCTGGACACCCCGGCGGCGCTCGCCGCCGTCGACGACGCGGTGGCGAGGGGTGAAGGGACGCTCGAGGCGGCGCGTCTGCTCGGAGTCGACCTCGCCTAGGATCACGGCGTGAAGTCCGGCAGGGAGGCGGTGTACCAGGGGGCCACCGCGATGCAGGATCGCCTCCGCGCCATCGCGGGCCCGGTTGCCCGGCGGATCTGGCGGCTGCACCTGGAGGGCTACGACCGCATCCCGCAGAGCGGACCGGCAGTCCTCTGCCCCAACCACATCAGCTTCCTCGACTCCGCCCTGCTCATGCTGACCGTGCCCCGCCGGATCAGCTTCGTCGGCAAGTCCGAGTACATGGACTCCTGGAAGACAAAGCACCTGTTCCCGGCCCTCGGCATGATCCCGATCGACCGGTCCGGTGGCGCTCGCTCGCGCGGCGCGCTCGCGGCGGCCGAGACGGTGCTGCGCCGGGGTGAGCTGTTCGGCATCTTCCCCGAGGGCACCCGCAGCCGGGACGGCAAGCTCTACCGGGGGCACACCGGGGCGGCACGGTTGGCGCTCACCGTCGGCTGCCCGATCCTGCCCGTCGGCGTCATCGGCACCCGCGAGATCCAGCCGCCGCACGCCAAGCTCCCCAAGGTCGGGCTGGATTGCACCATCCGCATCGGGAGGCCCATCCCCGTCGACCGGTACCAGGACCGCCCCGGAGATCGGCTCGCCTTGCGCCAGATCACCGATGAGCTGATGTTCGAGATCCGGGAGCTGAGCGGCCAGGAGTACCGGGACGTGTACGCGACCAAGAAGGCAGAGTCGATCTCGACCGAGCCGGCGAGGGTGGCCCACGTGGACGACGCCGCTGAGGACCGCGAGCCGGCACTGGCCACAGCCGGCTGAGCTGAATCAGCCCCGGTCCTCCCGGCCTCTCCCGGTAGATTCGCCGGGGCCATGAGCGAGATCCTCGTCACCCTGCCCGACGGCAGCGAGCGCCCCTTCCCCAAGGGCGCCACGGCCTACGACGTGGCGGCGTCCATCGGCCCCCGGCTGGCCAAGGCGGCGGTGGCGGCCGAGGTGGACGGCGAGCAGTGGGACCTGACCCGGGCGCTGCCTGACGTCGCTCGCGTGGCGTTGATCACGGCCGACACGGACGACGGTCGCCACGTCCTGCGCCACTCCACGGCCCACGTGATGGCCCAGGCGGTGACCCAGCTCTACCCCGGGGCCAAGTTCTCGATCGGCCCCGCCATCGAGGACGGCTTCTACTACGACTTCGACCTGCCGGGCGGCCAGACGTTCTCGGACGAGGACCTGGACGCCATCGACGCCCGCATGCGGGAGATCATCGCCGCCGACCAGCCCTTCACCCGCGACGAGCTCGATGCCGACGCCGCGCTGGAGCTGTTCGCCCAGCAGCCGTACAAGCGCGAGATCATCCAGCGGGTCCAGGAGGCCGATGCCGACGACGCCGACCAGGGCGAGGTCGGCTCGGGCTCGGCCATCAGCGTGTACCGCAACACGGAGGGGTTCGTCGACCTCTGCCGCGGGCCACACGTGCCCACCACCGGACGCCTGGGCCACTTCAAGCTCATGAAGGTGGCCGGTGCGTATTGGCGCGGCAACGAGAAGGCCCCGATGCTGCAGCGGATCTATGGGACGGCCTGGGAGAGCAAGGCGGCGCTGGCCGACTACCTCCACCGCCTCGAGGAGGCCGAGAAGCGGGATCACCGCCGCCTCGCAGTCGAGCTCGACCTGCTGTCGTTCCCCGCCGATCTCGGAGGGGGCCTCGCCGTGTGGCACCCCAAGGGCGGCGTCGTCCGCAAGCTGATGGAGGACTACAGCCGCGCCCGGCACGCCGACGGCGGGTATGAGTTCGTGTACAGCCCTCACCTGGCCCGGGCGCAGGTGTTCGAGACCTCCGGCCACCTCGATTGGTACAAGGAGGGCATGTACCCGGCCATGGACATGGACAACGGGTCCTACTACCTGAAGCCCATGAACTGTCCCATCCATTGCCTCATCTACCGCAGCCGCATGCGCAGCTACCGGGAGCTGCCGCTACGCCTGTTCGAGCTGGGCACCGTGTACCGGTACGAGCGCGCCGGCACCCTGCACGGACTGCTCCGCATCCGGGGCTTCACCCAGGACGACAGCCACATTTTCTGCACCCGGGAGCAGGCGCCGGCGGAGATCCGCGGCCTGCTGAACTTCGTGCTGTCGGTGCTGCGGGCCTTCGGGTTCGAGGAGTTCGAGGCCAACCTCTCGACCCGGGACCCGATGAAATCGATCGGGGCCGAGATGGCATGGGACCAGGCCACCGAGACCCTGCGCGAGGCGCTGGTAGCCGAGGGCCTGAGCTACGAGGTGAAGGAGGGTGACGCCGCCTTCTACGGGCCCAAGATCGACATCGACGTGCGCGACGCCATCGGCCGGCGTTGGCAGCTGTCCACCATCCAGTACGACTTCACCCTGCCGGAGCGGTTCGAATTGGAGTACGTGGGCGCCGACAACGAGCGGCACCAGCCGGTGATGGTCCATCG
>DASTFY010000281.1:0-8350 GCA_035719525.1 Acidimicrobiales bacterium | reverse complement strand
GAGGTCGAGGTCGGCGCCGGACTTGGCCAGGATGAGATGGTCGCAGTGCACGGTGGAGGGGACGGCGACCTCCGAGAGCCCGGCGGTCATGAACTGCAAGAGCGCCATCTGTGCGGTGGCGTCCTGCATCGCCACCCGATCGGGCCGGAAGTCGGCATAGCTGCGGCCCCGCTCCATCTGCTGGCCTTCGGGGTCGACGAGGTGGTTGGCCAGGATCTTCTCGGCCAGCGTCAGCGGACGACCGAGACGTCGACGGGCGGTCGCCGTGCGCTCCGGAAGGGTTTGGTAGACGTGCTGCACGAGCTCGATGGGTGTGCCGGCGGTGACGGCCATGTCGGAACCCCCTGCGGGTGGATGCGGTGCGGGACTTCTCGAATGTAGACAAGTATAATACAAGCGTGCGGCAGGTGCGAACGATCCGGTACCGCGAGATCGCCGATGCGCTGCGCCAGCGCGTGGAGGATGGCCAGTTCGCGGCGGGCCGGCTGCTCCCCAGCGAATCCGCGCTGTCAGGCGAGTACGACGCCAGCCGGGTGACCGTTCGGCGGGCGCTCGAGCAGTTGCGCGACGAGGGCCTGCTCGACGCCCGCCAAGGGTTCGGTTGGTTCGTGGCTCGGCCACCGATCCGCCAGAGCCTGGGCCGCCTGGCCACCCTCGAGGACCAGCTGGCCGAGTCCGGCATCCGGCCCGAGCGGCGGGTGCTCGACTTCGCGTTCGTCGCCGCCGACGAGCACGTGCGTTCCGTGCTCCGCTGCGATCAGGTGCTGCGGGTCCGGCGGCTGAACCTGGCCGACGGCGAGCCCTTCGCCGTCGTCACCGTCTGGTGCCCCGCCACGCTCGGGCAGCACCTGTCGAAGGCCGACGTCGAGCGGTCACCGTTCTACGAGCTGCTGCCGTTGCCGCTCGGCGGCGCCTCCCAGACCATCGCCGCCGACGCGGCGACGACCGGGGATGCCGAGCAGCTCGGGATCCCGCCCGGCTCGCCGGTGTTGCGCTGCCAGCGCATCACGAGGGCCGCGGACGGCCAGCCTGTCCTGATGTCGGTCCACGTGTTCCCGGCCTACCGCACGGAGTTCGTGGTCGACATGCCCCGGGTCGAGCCGTCCATCGCGCCCACCGGCCTTCGCCTGGTCGACTAGCTGCTGTCTTCGTCGCCGCTCTCCGCTGCGCTTTGGCTGGCTCCTACTCGCTTCGCTCGGCAATGCGTACAACGCCGTTGCGGTGCGCCGGCCAAGCCGGACGCACCCGTCAGGCGTTCTTGGCGCGGCTGGCCGCTCCCTTCGCCGCGTCCTCGACCTTGGTCGTGGCTTCCTTGGCTGCGCTGCCGGTCTTGTCGGCGGCACCTTCGACCTTGCTCGCGGCCTCCTTGGCCGCACCTTCGGTCTTGCTCGCGGCCTGCTTGGCCGCACCCTCGGTCTTGCCGGCCACGTCCTTGGCCGCACCTTCGACGTCGTCCGCGGCCTTCGCGGCCCCATCGGCCGCTGAGTCGGCGCCGCCCCGCACCTTCTCGCTCGCCTTGCCGGCGACGTCTTTGCTCTTGTCCACGGCCTTGCCGGCGACGTCCTTGCTCTTGTCCACGGCCTTGCCGGTCACTTCGCCGACCTTGACCTTGGTCTTGCCCGCCAGATCCTTGATCGTCTCGGCCGCCTTCGAGAGGAACTCCTTGAGCTTGTCCGTGAAGCTTGCGCTGTTGCCGTTGCTCACTACGCGTACCTCCTGGTAGGCAGACCCTCAGTCTGCACCAAGCGGACAAGCCTAGTGAAAGCCACGCGTCGCCCCCTCGGGGCGGGGCGGGTGGCCGGGGCGTCTGCGAGACTCGACCCATGTCCGATCGTGTGACGATCTCGATCGACGCCGGCGTAGCCGACGTCCGCATGAACCGAGCCGAGAAGCGCAACGCACTCGACGGAGCGATGTTCGTGGCGCTGGCCGAGGCCGGCGAGCGTCTGAAGTCACTCCCAGGCCTGCGCGCCGTGGTGCTGTCGGGGGAGGGAGCGTCCTTCTGCGCCGGCCTCGACTTCGGCTCGTTCCAACAGATGGCCGGTGGCGAACTCGACGGCCAGGATGCCGAGTCCGGCGACGGGAACCCCGGAGCGATGGTGCCGGGGCGCATCACCCACCTCGGCCAGCAGGTGTCCTGGGTCTGGCAGGAGGTGCCGGTTCCGGTGATCGCCGCCGTGCACGGGCACGCTCTCGGTGGAGGCCTCCAGATCGCGCTGGGAGCCGACATCCGCATCGTCCATCCCGACGCCCAGCTCTCGGTCCGGGAGGTGCACTGGGGTCTTGTACCCGACATGACCGGGACACTCACGCTCACCCGCCTGGTCCGACCGGACGTGGCCAAGGAGCTGACCTTCACCGGCCGCGTCGTCTCCGGGACCGAGGCGCTCGAGCTGGGTCTCGCCACGAGGCTGTCGACCACGCCCCGTGAGGATGCGCTCGCGCTGGCTTTCGAGATCGCCGGGCGCAGCCCGGACGCCGTCCGCGGCGCGAAAGCCCTGTTCAACCGGCTCCTGGGCGAGGACGCGCCGGGCCAGTTCGCGGAGGAGCGGCGGGTCATCGGCGGCCTGATCGGTGGCCCGAACCAGGTCGAATCGGTCCTGGCCAACTTCGAACAGCGGTCGCCGGCCTTCATCGACCCAGCTTCTTGATCGGATCGCGAACCGGATCAGGCTGATCGTGCGTACCCTTGCTCGAGCGGGTCAGGGGGACTCGCGCACGGGAAGGAGCGCACATGCGTCGTACCCGATTCCTGGTGGCCACCGTGGCGGCCGCTGCCCTGCTGGCGGGGGCGACCACCGTCGGCGTGGCCGGTAACGCCGCGGCCGATGACGACGATGGGGAAGGCGCCGCCAGGCAGTTCGGCGCCCTCCTGACCGGGGCCGCGGAGGTCCCGGGGCCCGGTGACATGGACGGCGCGGCTGCCGTGGTCGTCCGGACGAGGGCGGGATCGAACCAGGTCTGCGTGACCGCGTTCGCGACGAACCAGATCGACCCCCCCACGCTCTTCCACATCCACGAGGGCGATCCCACCGTCGCCGGGCCGGTGGTGGTGGACTTCGTGCCGCTCCTGCCCGCCGGCGTCGGCTGCGTGAAGGTGGACAGGAAGCTCACCCGGGCCATCGTCCGGAACCCGGGCAACTACTACTTCAACATCCATAACGACGCCTTCCCGGCCGGGGCCGTCCGCGGCACCCTCGTCGGCTTCTGAGGCTTCACCGAGCGTCGGGAACCTGCGTGACGATGGGGCCCGCCCTGCGCGCGGGCCCCATCCTCACCCCATCGCAGGTCCCGCTGAAACGGAGAAGGCCCGACGAGGGTGTGACCGGCTAGCATCCGCACAACTGTCGGGCCAACGTCGTCCCGGCATCCACCCAGCCGATCCCCCGGGATCCCGACTTCGTGGATGAAGACGATGCGTCACGGCCCGCCCGGCCCGACCGGGCTGTACGACCCGCGGTTCGAGCACGACGGGTGCGGCGTCGCGTTCGTGGTCGACGCCAAGGGCCGGGTCAGCCGGCGCATCGTCGAGTTGGCCGTCGGCGCGCTCTGCAACCTGGAGCACCGCGGTGCCACCGGCGCCGAGGCGGACACCGGTGACGGAGCCGGCATCCTCCTGCAGGTCCCCGACCGCTTCTTGCGGGAGGTGTCAGGCCTCCCGCTGCCCGCGACGGGCCACTACGCGACGGGCATCTGCTTCCTTCCTGCTGACGACGTGGACCGTGAGAAGACGGTGGCGGCCATCGAGCGGTTGGTGGCCGAGGAGGGGTTGGACGCGCTCGGTTGGCGCGACGTACCGGTCGACCCGGCGGTGGTCGGCGAGTCGGCCCGGCGGGCGATGCCGGTGTTCCGCCAGCTGTTCGTGTCCGATCCCGCCGGATCCAGTGGCCTCGAACTGGACCGGCGCGTCTACCCGCTGCGCAAGCGCCTCGAGCACGAGATCGCCGCCGGCACCGACGAGTCGCTCTCCGCCTACTTCCCCTCCCTGTCGGCCCGCACCATGATCTATAAGGGGATGCTGACGGCGCCCCAGCTCGGCGCCTTCTTCTCGGACCTGGCCGACGAGCGGTTGGAGTCGGCGCTGGCGCTGGTGCACAGCCGGTTCTCGACCAACACCTTCCCGTCGTGGCCGCTGGCCCACCCGTACCGCTTCATCGCCCACAACGGCGAGATCAACACCGTTCAGGGCAACCGCAACTGGATGCGCGCCCGCGAGGCGCTCCTGGCGACCGACACCATCCCGGGCGACTTGCAGCGCTCCTACCCCATCTGCACCCCCGGTGCCTCGGACTCGGCCAGCTTCGACGAGGTGCTGGAGCTCCTCCATCTGGGCGGCCGCAGCCTGCCCCACGCCGTGCTCATGATGATCCCCGAGGCGTGGGAGCACCACGATCAGATGGACCCGGCCAAGCGGGCCTTCTACCGATTCCACGCCTCCCTGATGGAGCCCTGGGACGGCCCCGCCTCGGTCGCGTTCACCGACGGGACGGTGATCGGCGCCGTCCTCGACCGCAACGGCCTGCGCCCGAGCCGCTTTTGGATGACCGACGACGACCTGGTGATCATGGCCTCAGAGGTCGGCGTGGTGGACGTCGACCCGGCCCGAGTCGTGAGGAAGGGCCGCCTGCAGCCGGGGCGGATGCTGCTGGTGGACACCGCGCAAGGCCGCATGGTCGACGACGAGGAGATCAAGGCCGAGCTCGCGGCCGAGCACCCCTACGACGAGTGGCTGCATGCCGGCATCGTCCACCTCGGCCGCCTTCCCGAGCGCGAGCACGTCGTCTACAGCCACGACAGCGTCCGCCGCCGCCAGCAGGTGTTCGGCTACACCCACGAGGAGCTGAAGGTCATCGTCGCCCCGATGGCCCGGGCCGGGTACGAGCCCATCGGCTCGATGGGGACCGACACCCCCATCGCGGTGCTGTCCGAGCGGCCCCGCCTGTTGTTCGACTACTTCCAGCAGCTCTTCGCCCAGGTCACCAACCCTCCGCTGGACGCCATCCGGGAGGAACTGGTGACCGCGCTCGGCTCCACGGTCGGGCCGGAGGGCAACCTGCTCCGGCCCGGCCCGGCGAGCTGCCGCCAGGTGGTGTTGCCCTACCCGATCATCAGCAACGACGAGCTGGCCAAGATCATCCACATCAACCTCGACGGCGACCTCACCGGGTTCAAGTCCGTGGTGGTGTCCGGCCTGTACCGCGTGGCGGGCGGTGGCTTGGCGCTGAAGCGAGCCCTGGACAGCATCCGCACCCAGGTCAGCCAGGCCATCGACGACGGCGCCCGCATCATCGTGCTGTCGGACCGGAACGCCGACGATGTCTACGCGCCGATCCCGTCCCTGCTGCTCACGTCTGCCGTCCACCACCACCTGATCAGGGAGAAGGCCCGCACCAAGGTGGGCCTCGTCACCGAGGCCGGTGATGCCCGCGAGGTCCACCACATGGCATTGCTCATCGGCTACGGCGCCGGGGCGATCAACCCGTACCTGGCCTTCGAGTCGATCGAGGACATGATCGCCATGGAAGGCGGCAAGGGCGTGAACGGGCTGGGGGGGCTGGACCCTGCGCAGGCGGTCGCCAGGTACATCAGGGCTTGCGGCAAGGGTGTGCTCAAGGTCATGTCGAAGATGGGCGTCTCGACCGTCACCAGCTATACCGGCGCCCAGATCTTCGAGGCGATCGGCCTCGGCCAGGATCTGGTCGACGAGTACTTCACCGGCACCGTGTCGCGCCTGGGCGGCATCGGGCTGGAGGAGATCGCCCGCGAGGTCGCCGCCCGCCACGCCGCCGCCCATCCCGACCGGCCCGAGGAGCGGGTCCACCGCACGCTGGAGCTGGGCGGCGAGTACCAGTGGCGCCGCGAGGGGGAGCACCACCTCTTCAACCCCGAGACCGTCTTCAAGCTGCAGCACGCCACCCGGGCCGCCCGCTACGACATCTTCAAGCAGTACACCCGCCTGGTCGACGACCAATCCCGCCGCCTGGCCACCATCCGGGGCCTGTTCGGCCTGCGTACCGGGGAACGGCCACCGGTCCCCGTCGACGAGGTGGAGCCGGTCAGCGAGATCGTCAAGCGGTTCTCGACCGGCGCGATGAGCTATGGCTCGATCTCGGCCGAGGCCCACGAGACGCTGGCCATCGCCATGAACCGACTCGGTGGCAAGAGCAACACCGGAGAGGGTGGCGAGGACGCCGAACGGTACGTGCCGCTCCCCAACGGCGATTCGAGGCGGTCCGCGATCAAACAGGTGGCGTCGGGCCGGTTCGGTGTCACCAGCGAGTACCTGGTGAGCGCCGACGACCTGCAGATCAAGATGGCCCAAGGCGCCAAGCCGGGCGAGGGCGGTCAACTCCCCGGCCACAAGGTGTACCCGTGGATCGCGAAGACGCGGCACTCCACCCCCGGCGTCGGGCTGATCTCGCCCCCTCCCCACCACGACATCTACTCCATCGAAGACCTGAAGCAGCTCATCCACGATCTGAGGAGCTCCAACCCGCGCGCTCGGGTCCACGTCAAGCTGGTGGCCGAAGTGGGCGTCGGCACGGTGGCCGCCGGGGTCAGCAAGGCCAAGGCCGACGTCGTCCTCATCTCGGGCCACGATGGGGGCACCGGTGCCTCGCCCCTGACGTCCCTGAAGCACGCCGGCGCTCCTTGGGAGCTCGGCCTGGCCGAGACCCAGCAGACGCTGCTGCTCAACGGTCTGCGGGACCGGATCGTGGTGCAGACCGACGGTCAGCTCAAGACTGGACGGGACGTCGTGATCGCCGCGCTGCTCGGGGCCGAGGAGTTCGGATTCGCCACCGCTCCGCTGGTCGTCAGCGGCTGCGTGATGATGCGGGTCTGCCATCTCGACACCTGCCCGGTCGGCGTGGCCACGCAGAACCCGGAGCTGCGCAAGCGCTTCACCGGCCGGCCCGAGTTCGTCGTCACGTTCTTCGAGTACATCGCCCAGGAGGTGCGCGAGCTGCTGGCCGAGCTCGGCTTCCGCAGCGTCCAGGAGGCCGTCGGCCACGTCGAGGTGCTCGACGTACGGGCCGCCGTCGAGCACTGGAAGGCATCCGGGCTCGACCTGACGCCGATCCTGACCCCCGCCGAGAACCGCTACGGCCAGACGCTCCACCAGTCGGCGCCGCAGGACCACGGGCTCGAGCGGGCGCTGGACCAGGAGCTGATCGAACGCTGCCGCCCGGCCATCGAGCGCGGTCACCCGGTCGCTCTGGAGCTGACGATCCGCAACGTGCACCGCACGGTCGGGACGCAGCTCGGCTCCGAGGTCACCCGGGCGTGGGGGGGCGAGGGGTTGCCTGAGGGCACCATCTCGATCCACCTGCGGGGCTCGGCCGGCCAGAGCTTCGGCGCGTTCGTCCCTCACGGCATCACGCTCCGACTGGAGGGCGACGCCAACGACTACGTCGGCAAGGGGCTCTCGGGCGGACGGCTGATCCTCCATCCGGACCGGGACGCCCGGTTCCGGGCGGAGGACAACGTGATCGCCGGCAACGTCATCGGCTACGGCGCCACCGGCGGCGAGATCTTCCTCCGGGGTGTGGTGGGGGAGCGATTCTGCGTGCGCAACTCGGGCGCCACCGCGGTGGTCGAGGGCGTGGGCGACCACGGCTGTGAGTACATGACCGGCGGCAGAGTGGTGGTGCTGGGGCCGACGGGGCGCAACTTCGGGGCCGGGATGTCGGGTGGGGTGGCCTACGTCCACGACCCGGACGGTCGTCTCGCCTTCCTCGTCAACCACGAGATGGTCGAGCTGGAGGGGTTGGACGACTCCGACGTGTCCGACCTGCGGTCGATGGTCGAACGCCATCACGAGCTGACCGGGTCGCCGGTGGCCAAACGCATCCTCGAGGGCTGGACGGAGGAGGCCACGCGGTTCCGCAAGGTGATGCCGAAGGACTACCGCCGGGTGCTCACGGTGCTGCGGGAGGCAGAGCGGGACGGGCTGACCGAGGAACAGACGATGGTCCGCGTGATGGAGGCGGCGCATGGGTGAGGCGACGGGCTTCCTCCAGTGGGCGCGCGAGACACCGACCCGCCGGCCGGTTCCCGTGCGGCTGACGGACTGGCGCGAGGTCTACGAGCCGTTCCCGGCCGAGCGCGTGCAGACGCAGGCCGGCCGCTGCATGGACTGCGGCATCCCGTTCTGCAACAACGGCTGCCCGCTCGGGAACCTGATCCCGGACTGGAACGACCTGGTCTACCGGGACCTGTGGCACGACGCCATCGAGCGACTGCACGCCACGAACAACTTCCCGGAGTTCACCGGCCGGCTTTGCCCGGCGCCGTGCGAGGCAGCCTGCGTGCTCGGCATCAACGCCGACCCGGTGACCATCAAGCAGGT